>NZ_LQYX01000121.1:6329-67946 GCF_001587475.1 Geobacillus sp. B4113_201601 | reverse complement strand
CCCCCCCCGCTCTGCATTCTCTGCTTATGCTATGCTATGCAGCGCGGCCGGCCGGCGTCATTCGGCCGGCTAAAAACCTAAAATCGCCTTGAGGAGCGATGTCGTCTGTCCGCCCGGGTAAAGCACGTAAAGAAGCCAATAAACGACGACCCCGGTCGAGGCGCTGCCGAACCAAATGACGCTCGTAACCGGCCCTAAGCGGCGGTGGCGACCCCGTTGATCCTTTAGCCCTGTCCAAATGGTCACAAGGCCAAACACCGCCCCTACGGTCGCTAAAACGATGTGAAAAACGAGAAATACCGTGTAATACACTTTCACCGTTTCCGGTCCGCCAAAACTCGTATTGCCAATAAACAACGTCCGCGACATGTAGATCGTGAAAAACAGGAGGGCGAACACCGCCGCGGTCAGCATCACTTTTTTATGCGCCTCGACCCGCCGGCGGCTGATTAAATACCAGCCGTAAGCAACAAGGAGGGCGCTGATCACAATGCAGCTTGTACTGATCGTCGGTAAAACAGCCATCGTTTCTCTCCCTTTCCTCTGATCATTGGGTCGGTTTCAGCTCCATATCCAAGTTCGGCTCTTTCTCCCGCTCCTTCCGATACCAGTCACTGAAGATGAAAAACAGCATCGTTCCGTACACAATCTCTTGAATGATTTTCATCAGCACACCGCCAAGTTGCTGATCATGAAGCGGCGACATCGACAAAAACATTTGCGGCCCGCTCAAGTCAAGCGAAGCCAACGTCCCTTGAGGAACGCATAGAGCCAGCGCCGCCATCCATGCTTTCGGATCGGTATACGTCGCATAAAGCGGCGCATCGGCAAAAATAATGAGCGCACAAGCCGGCGTCAGCAGCATACCGTCAGCGAAAATGTAACCCATTTTTTTCAATCCGGACAACGTCTGCCAATCGGGCAGCTTGTTGACGAGCGGCCACCACATGCAAAACGCGGCAATGAAAATCACGGAGGTCACCAACGCGTGCAACCACATATTCGTTTTCACTGCGTCAAAAATGAACGGAACGTGATAAAGCGAAAACAAGCCGTTAAACAGAAGCAGCGCCACAATCGGTTTTGTCAACAGCCGAAATACGCGGCGCACGGCCGCAACGCGAAAAACTCGCTCATACAGCGGCCCCGGAATGCCTAAGATGAAGCATTGCGGCACGATCAAATACAACACGGCCATTTGCACCATGTGGGCGGTGAACGTCAAATGACCGAGCAAATCGAGCGGAGAGCCTTTGCATACGTAAAGGAGAGCGATCCCTGTAAAAAAATACACTTTTTGCTTACGAGGGACAGGAACGTCAAAGCCCAACCGCTTCCGCCACCGTCCGGTCATTCCGGCATACAACAGCGCGACCACCGCCAAGCTAAGGAAAAAGAACGGGCTCCAAAGAGCAACGGGGCCAAACATTTGCAGCGATGAAAACATACAAATCCCCTCCTCACTGTCCTTCCCCATTATACTACACGGAGCGGTGACAGTGTTATTGCAAAAAAAGGGGAAATCGGCAATCCCCGATCCCCCTTTGCTTTTTACCACCAAATCACAGTTGTAAACGCCCAAACAAGTAAAAGCATCACCGCCACACCGCCGTAAATAAACATGGCCGGAAACTCGTGGCCTTTATGGCTCATATGCATGAAATAATACAGCTGGAAAGCGACTTGCACGGCGGCCAAAAGCAAAATAAACGGAACGACAAACCAATGGGAAAACTCTTCGTACCCAACGGCAGCGAAAGCGATCAGCGTCAGCAAAATCATCAACACAAAGGCGATCATTTGGTGACGCATCTCTTCCGCGTTTTTCCGGCGACGGTACGCGAGATCGACGCGTTCATTTCCAGAGTTCGTTTGGTTCGCCATACGTTCACCCCACCATTCCCATCAAGTATACAACGGTAAAAATGAACACCCAGACGACGTCGATAAAGTGCCAGTACAAGCTCGCGACGTAAAACTTCGGGGCGTTGTATAAATCAAGCCCGCGCTTGGCATTGCGAATCATGAGCGTCAAAATCCAAAGCAGCCCGAACGCGACGTGGCTTCCGTGCGTGCCGACGAGCGTGTAAAAAGAGGACGCGAAGGCGCTCGTCGTAAATTTATGGCCTTCATGTACGTATTCCGTAAACTCATAAATCTCTAAGCCCAAAAACCCGGCGCCAAGCAGCACGGTAATGCCAAACCAAAGCTGCATTTTTTTAAAGTCAAAATTTTTCATATGATAGATGGCATACACACTCGTCAAGCTGCTCGTTAACAGAAGCATCGTCGCCATAAAGACGACCGGCATTTGAAACAGCTCTTCCGCCGAAGGGCCGCCGTTCGTTTTGTCTTTGAGCGCCAAATAGGTGGCGAAGAGAGAGGCGAACAGCACCGTCTCCCCGCCTAAAAAGAGCCAAAAGCCGAGAAATTTATTTTTCCCTTCAAGCGTGGCGCGCTCCGGCGCGGCCGGGAACGTCTCGGCCGTCAGTTTTTCTTCCACGTGCATCAGGCGTTCGCCCCCTTCTTCTCAAGTTCGAGCACTTCCTCTTTATGAATGTGGAAGCCGTGATCATCGATCACCGAGCGCAAGAACATCGAACCGAACGTAATGAGCAAGCCAAGAATGCCGACCGGCAATCCCCATTGGGAATCGTTATGATACGTGAAGCCAAAGGCGGCGACAAACAAACCGAACGCCGTGACAAACGGCAAAAATGACGAATTCGGCATATGGATGTCGCCAAGCGGTTCGGCTGGCGTCAGCTCTTTTTTGCCTTCCATTTTTTCGATCCAGAAGGCATCCAACCCGCGGACGAGCGGGGTTTGCGCGAAGTTGTACACCGGCGGCGGCGAAGCGATCGCCCATTCGAGCGTGCGGCCGTCGCCCCACGCGTCGCCCGCCACTTTTTCCCCTTTTGCTGTCGTGATCACGATGTTAATGAGCAAAATGACCGTAGCGGCCGCCATAAAGAACGCCCCGATCGTGCTGACAAGGTTGCCTGTCTCCCAGCCTTGGTTCGGCAAGTACGTGAACACGCGGCGCGGCATCCCCGTCAGCCCGAGGAAATGCTGGATGAAAAACGTCAGATGGAACCCGATAAAGAACAACCAGAACGAGATTTTACCGAGCGTTTCATTGAGCATGCGGCCAAACATTTTCGGCCACCAATAATGCGCACCCGCGAGCAAAGCAAACACAACCCCGCCAACGATGACGTAATGGAAGTGGGCAACGACGAAATAGCTGTCATGATACTGATAGTCGGCCGCCGCCGCCGATAACATGACCCCTGTCACTCCGCCCATAACGAATGATGGAATGAAAGCAACCGCATAATACATCGGTGTTGTGAATTTGATACTTCCGCCCCACATCGTAAACAGCCAGTTGAAAATTTTCACCCCTGTCGGCACGGCGATCGCCATCGTCGCGACGGCAAAGATGGCGTTCGCGACCGGCCCCATCCCGACGGTGAACATGTGGTGCGCCCATACCATAAACCCGAAAAAGGCGATCAGTACGGTGGCAAACACCATCGATGAATAGCCGAACAGCCGCTTGCGTGAAAACGTCGCAAAAATCTCTGAAAAAATACCAAAACTAGGCAATATCAAAATATATACTTCAGGATGTCCAAAAATCCAGAACAAATGCTCCCAAATGATCGTATTGCCGCCAGCGGCCGGATTGAAAAAGTTGCCGCCAAACAGCCGATCCATCATCATGAAAATCAAGCCGACCGTCAATGGTGGAAACGCAAACAAGATGAGCGCCGACGTCACAAACGTCGCCCATGTGAACATGGGCATGCGCATAAACGTCATGCCTGGGGCGCGCATATTGATGATCGTCACCAAAAAGTTTACCGCCCCCATAATCGTTCCAAACCCAGAAATTTGCAGGCCGAGCGTATAAAAATCAATGCCGTGGTGCGCCTTCGAAGCAAGTGACAGCGACGCGTACGACGTCCAGCCGGCATCAGGCGCCCCGCCTAAAAACCACGAACAGTTTAGGAACAACCCGCCGAAAAAGAACATCCAAAAACCAAGCGCGTTCAAATACGGGAACGCTACATCGCGCGCGCCGATTTGCAGCGGCACGACCGCGTTCATAAAGGCGAACAGAAGCGGCATGGCAGCCAAGAAAATCATCGTCGTTCCGTGCATCGTCAGCACTTCGTTATACAGCCCACCGACGAGGAAATCGTTGTTTGGCTTCGCAAGCTGAATGCGGATGAACAACGCCTCAAGGCCGCCGAGCAGGAAGAAAAGACCGCCAGCAATTAAATATAGATGGGCGATTTTCTTATGATCCACCGTCGTCAGGTAATCCCATAAAACGGCGCCAACACCCTTTTTGCGAGTGATCGTGCTCACAGTGAAACCTCCCTTTACCCCTTTATTCGACTTTTAAGCTCATCAAATATTTTGCCAATGCGTCAATTTGCTCTTCCGTCAAGTGGCCGTATGTACCTGACATTTTGTTTCCTGGCTTGACGCGTTCAGGATTTCTCAGCCATTTTTTCAAGTTTGCTTCGTTGTGTTCCAAAATGCCGGCAATCCGTTCGCGATCACCGAAGTTCGCCAAGTTGGGTGCTGTGCGAGCTTGCGCAGGACGTTTATCCAAAGGCGTCACCGCATGGCAGCCGATACAGCTTTTGTTGAAAATCGCTTCCCCTTGTTTGGCGACCGGATCAGTCACAACCGGCTTTTTCGCGTTTTGCATTTTCTTCACCCAAGCGTCAAACTGATCGCGCGGCAGCGGACGCACTTTAAAGTCCATCAATGCATGGGACGGACCGCAAAGCTCCGCGCATTTGCCGTAAAAGACGCCACCCGCTTTGTCTGTCGCTTTTTGGTCAAAAACGAGCCAAAATTGGTTTTTGTTGTCGGTGTTTGTGTCCATTTTGCCGCCGACCGCCGGAATCCAGAACGAGTGCTTGACATCCGACGCACTCAAGTTAAAATACACTTTTTCATTCGTCGGCACGACTAAGTCTTGGCTCGTAATAATGCCATAATCCGGGTATTCAAATTCCCACCAATACAAATTGGCACGCACGTTGACAACAACGGCATCTTTATCGCGTTTTTTCACATTCATCGCTTTGACATCAGCCAGCTTAAAAGTTGCCAACACTGTAGGCACTGCTAAAATTAGCAAGAGAATGATCGGAATGACAGTCCAAATAATTTCTAACTTATGGCTTCCTTCCACTTGTTTTGGAATTTTATTTTCTTCCCCTTTGCGACGCCGGAAACGGATGACGACATAAACGAAGATAATCGCTACAACGATAATGACGAGCACCATGATCGACGTGCTCAACAGCATGAGCGAATACTGCATGTCCGCCACTTCACCGGCAGGCTGAAGCGTCGATAAAAACGGCTTGCCACAGCCGGCGAGCAACAGCGCCATCATCCCGAACAAGGAAAATAAGCGCCAGTTACGCAGCCCCTTCTTCATAGCTTCACCAAACCCCTCTTTCATTGATCTTTGATGTGGAGAAATGTATATCAATTCTTTCATTAGAGAAAGAATTTGACCCTGTTCACCAAAGTGTGGCGATCACCATGGCCACAAACAAAATCGTCAAATAGTTGAGCGAATAGACGAACATCCACTTCGCCCATTTCAGATCGTCTTTCATCTTAAAGCCGGCAAGCCCAAGCAGCAGCCAACCGATGTTTAACAGTGTCGCCACGGTTAAAAACGGGACGCCTAGCGAAAACAAATAGAACGGAAGCGGCAGCAAACACGCTACCCAAACGACAATTTGCCGCTTCGTGATGGCAAAACCGTGGACGACCGGCAGCATCGGAATGCCGGCAGCGCGGTATTCCTCGCACCGCTTCATCGCCAGCGCCAAAAAGTGCGGCGGCTGCCATAAAAACATGATGAAAAATAAGACGAGCGGAACGACATGAAAATTCGGGTCGACCGCCGTCCAGCCAATCACTGGAGGAACGGCGCCGGAAATGCTGCCGACGATCGTGTTGACCGTGTAATGACGCTTCGTCCAAAGCGTGTACAAAAACACGTACGTCACCATACCGATCAATCCCACGATCGCCGCCGTAACCGTTGTCATCAGCAAACTCATTTCGCCGATGAAAACGAGCGCGATCCCCGCCCAAAGCACGCGCCGTGCGTCCATCGTCCCGGTCACGGTCGGCCTCGTTTTCGTCCGCTCCATATAGCGGTCGATATCGCGATCAATATAGTTGTTGATGGCGCATGAACCGGCGATGACAAGCGCCGCCCCAAACAGCGCAAAAAAGACAAGATGCAAGTTTTCCAAAAAATGCTCTCCCGTAAAATAAAACGCCAGCCACATCCCGGCGAACGTTGTAATCAAATTGGAATTGACGATCCCGATTTTGACAACCGACGACAACTCTCTCCAAACGGCCTTCACACTTGCCTCTGAACGATGCCCGAGATCGTTCACTGTCTGATGTACCGCTTTCAAATCAGCCATGTTCCTGGTTCCTCCTCGCCGCGCCGCCTCGTCCCTACGGCGCCGTTATCCTGCTTGGCCGGTGATGCCTCCTAACAGCCAAAGCTCGCGATTAGCACATGCTGCTTCTCTTTATATTAAATCACATTTTGTTTTCATCATGTGAACTTTTTTTAAATAATTTGTGTCAAATTTTTGAATCAGCGGGCACCAAGCGGCGCTTTCGCTTGTCCCATTAATATTTCTAGCAAACTTATTCAACTTATTCAATACGCAAACGTCATTTTGTGTTTCTTGGCGCCATCGTGTAAAATAGATTTGGCTTCGCAGCCCGGTTGGCTGCGGTAAAATCCATTACTTTACTAATATGGACAAAATCCCAATTTCTCAATACAAGAAGGTGAAGATTTTGCAACGTTCACTAAAATGGTTTGCCTCGGCAACGACGTTGGCGATGCTGTTTGTCCTGATCGGCGGCGCGCTTGTGACCAAAACGGGATCCGGGATGGGCTGCGGCCGGTCATGGCCGCTGTGCAACGGCCAATGGGTGCCGGACCGCGTGACGCCTGAACTCATCATTGAGCTGAGCCATCGGCTCGTCTCCGGACTGGCCGGCATCATGGTGCTCATCCTTTCCATCTGGACGTGGAGAGCCATTGGCCATGTGCGGGAGACGAAGTTTTTGGCCGTCCTATCGTTCGCCTTTCTCGTTTTGCAAGGGCTGATCGGCGCCGCCGCGGTCGTGTGGGGGCAGTCCGATTTCGTCCTCGCCTTGCATTTTGGCATTTCGCTCATTTCGTTCGCCGCTGTGCTGTTGCTGACATTGCTGATTTTTGAAATCGACAAATTGTTTACTGCCGCTTCGCTTTCCCTTGACGGCCAAATGCGGTTTCATATTTACGGCATCATCATTTATTCGTATATCGTCGTCTACACCGGGGCGCTGGTGCGTCATACGAACGCCAGCCTCGCCTGTCCGAGCTGGCCGCTGTGCACGAAAACGCGCATCCTTCCGGTTCAATTTCATGAATGGGTGCAGATGGGTCATCGGTTGGCCGCCGCCGTCATCATTATCTGGATCGCCGCGGCCGCGATCCATGCTGTGCGCCATTATCGCGGGCAGCCGGTCATCTACTACGGGTGGCTGATCGCCCTTTGTCTCGTGCTTGCGCAAATGACGACTGGCGCGCTTGTCGTGTTTACGCAGCTGAATTTATACATTGCCTTGGCGCATGCCTTTTTCATTTCCTGCCTGTTCGGCGTGCTCAGCTATTTATTGCTTTTGGCGCTCCGCACCCGCCGCAAGCCGGAAAAAGCCGCCGACCATTCAGCGCGGGAAGCGGCGCCGGCGACGTTGAAATGACGTTCGTCCGTCCGCAAATCAAAAGGGGCTGACCGAAAAGGTATCTGCCTTCAAGATCGGCACAACCGATCGTACGGCAGAAGCAGTCAGCACCTATATAGCAACGAAAGAGGGTGTCCCGATCCGTTTGGGACACCCTCTTTTTGCGCGCGATGAACAGTTTCATTTGGACAGCTCGATCAGCAAGTCTCCCGCTTGAATGGCGTCGCCGCTTTTGACGTAAATGTCTTTGACAACGCCGGCAAACGGCGCCTGCACCGTCGTTTCCATCTTCATCGCTTCCGTGACCATTAAATGGTCGCCTTTATCCACTTTTTCGCCTTTTTCCACGAGCACTTTCACGACCGTGCCCGGCATGGTGGCGGCGATGTGGTTCGGATTCGTCCGATCGGCCTTGATGCGCTCAGCGACGGCCGCTTTGATGCTTTCATCGCGGATGATGACTTCGCGCGGCTGGCCGTTCAGCTCAAAGTAAACGACGCGCGTCCCGTCCGCCTGCGGCTGGCCGATCGACACGAGCTTGACGATGAGCGTTTTGCCGCGCTCGATCTCCACTTCGATCTCCTCGCCAAGGCGCATGCCATACAGGAACGTCGGCGTATCAAGCACCGAAATGTCGCCGTATTTTTCCACCGTTTCGGCATATTCCAAAAACACTTTCGGATAAAGCGCATAGGCGATGGCGTCAAAGTCGGTCACTTCGCGGCCAAGTTTGTCGTACAGCTCCCGCTTGATTTGCTCGAAATCAACCGGCTCAAGCAGCTCGCCCGGACGAACGGTGATCGGTTCGCGCCCTTTCAAAATAATGCGCTGCAACTCTTTCGGGAATCCGCCGTGCGGTTGGCCTAAATAGCCTTCAAAAAACTCGACGACCGAGTCCGGGAAATTGAGCGTTTCGCCGCGTTCAAAAATGTCTTGCTCCGTCAAGTTGTTTTGCACCATGTAAAGCGCCATGTCGCCGACGACTTTCGATGACGGCGTCACTTTGACGATATCGCCGAACAAGTCGTTGACGCGGCGGTACATTTCTTTCACTTCATCCCAGCGATCGCCGAGGCCGACCGCTTTTGCCTGCTGCTGCAAGTTGCTGTACTGGCCGCCCGGCATCTCATGCATGTATACTTCCGTATGCGGGGCGTTCATGCCGCTTTCAAACTCTTGGTAAAACTTGCGCACGTCTTCCCAATAGCGGGCCAACTGCTCCAAACCGTAACTATCGACCTCCGGCGCCCGCTCCGTTCCTTCAAGCGCATAGTAGAGCGTATTAGCGCTCGGCTGTGACGTCAAGCCGGCCATCGAGCTGACGGCGACATCGACGATATCGACGCCGGCTTCGATCGCTTTCGCGTACGTATAAATGCCGTTGCCGCTCGTGTCATGCGTATGCAAATGGATCGGAATGTCGACCGTTTCCTTGAGCGCGGAAATGAGCACGTACGCCGCCTGCGGCTTCAAGAGCCCGGCCATATCTTTAATGCCTAACATGTGCGCGCCGGCTTGCTCGAGCTCTTTCGCCAACGCTTTGTAATACTCCAAATTGTACTTCGGCCGGTTCGGGTCCAAAATATCGCCCGTATAGCAAATCGTCGCCTCGGCGATTTTGCCGCTTTGCCGGACGGCATCGATCGCCACCGTCATGCCTTTCACCCAGTTTAAGCTGTCGAAAATGCGGAACACATCGATGCCGGCCTGCGCCGATTTTTCCACAAACTCGCGGATGACATTGTCCGGATAGTTTTTATACCCGACAGCGTTGGCCGAACGCAGCAGCATTTGGAACAGCACGTTCGGGATGCGCTCGCGCAGCTTGAGCAACCGATCCCATGGATCCTCTTTCAAAAAGCGGTACGCCACGTCAAACGTCGCCCCGCCCCACATTTCAAGAGAGAATAAGTGGGACAGCAAACGCGCCGTTGGCTCGGCGATCCGCAACAAGTCGATCGTGCGGACACGGGTCGCGAGCAGCGACTGATGCGCATCGCGGAACGTCGTATCGGTGAGCAATACACGCGGCTGCTCTTGAATCCAGCGAACGAGCCCTTCAGGTCCGCGCTCATCCAAAATTTGCTTCGTCCCGGCTGGGATCGGCTCCGTTTGGCTCACCTTCGGCACGCGCGGCTTGTCAAACACCGGCTTTTTCTTTTTGCCGATGCCCGGGAAGCCGTTGACCGTCACCGTGCCGATGTACGTCAGCATTTTCGTCCCGCGGTCTTTTCGACGCGGGAATACAAACAATTCCGGCGTCGTATCGATAAATGATGTATCGTATTCCCCGGACAAAAACTTCGGATGCTGCACGACGTTTTCCAAAAACGGAATGTTCGTTTTAATGCCGCGAATGCGGAATTCGCGCAAGTTGCGCAGCATTTTTCTCGCCGCCTGCTCAAACGTCAACGCCCATGTCGACACTTTGACGAGCAGCGAATCGTAATACGGCGTAATGACCGCCCCTTGGAAGCCGTTGCCGGCGTCCAAGCGCACGCCGAAGCCCCCGCCGGAACGATACGCCATAATTTTTCCCGTATCCGGCATAAAGTTGTTGAGCGGATCTTCGGTCGTTACCCGCGATTGAATGGCATAGCCGTTGACGCGGATGTCTTCCTGTTTTGGAATGCCGACGTCCGGGCTGTGGAGCGAAAAGCCGTCGGCGATTAAAAGTTGCGACTGTACGATGTCAATCCCAGTGATCATTTCGGTGATCGTATGCTCAACTTGAATGCGCGGGTTGACTTCGATGAAATAAAATTCATCGCCGGAGACGAGAAACTCGACCGTGCCGGCGTTGACGTAGCCGACGCTTTTCATCAGCTGCACCGCCGCCTCGCAAATGCGCTCGCGCAGCTCGTCCGACAACGAGACGCTCGGCGCGACCTCAACGACTTTTTGATGGCGGCGCTGCACCGAGCAGTCTCGTTCATAAAGGTGGACGATGTTTCCTTCGTGGTCGCCCAAAATTTGCACTTCAATGTGCTTCGGCTTTTCGATCAGCTTTTCAACGTAGACGTCATCGCTGCCAAACGCTGCTCTCGCCTCTGATTTGGCGCGCTCGAACGCTTCCTTCAACTCCGCCTTCGAGCGAACGATGCGCATGCCGCGCCCGCCGCCGCCAAGCGCCGCTTTAATGATGATCGGGTATCCGTGCGTCTCGGCAAAGCGAACGACATCCTCAAGGCTGCCGACCGGTCCGTCGCTGCCCGGGATGACGGGAATGCCCGCCTTCATGGCAGCATGGCGCGCCTTCACTTTATCGCCGAACATATCCAAGTGTTCTTCGTTCGGACCGATGAAAATGAGCCCTTCCTCGCGACAGCGTTTGGCAAATTGAATGTTTTCCGACAAAAACCCGTATCCCGGGTGGATGGCATCGACATCGTGAGCTTTGGCGATCTCGATGATGCCTTCGATGTCCAAGTACGCTTCGATCGGCTTTTTCCCCTCGCCGACCAAATACGCTTCATCCGCTTTGTAGCGATGATACGATCCCGCGTCTTCTTTCGAATAAATCGCCACGGTGCGAATATCGAGCTCCGTGCAAGCGCGAAACACGCGAATGGCGATCTCGCCGCGGTTGGCCACCAACACTTTGTGAATTCGTCTCGTTCTCATTTTGCCCCTCCTCTCCTTTATTTAATAAAAGTATAAAAGTTTTGCCGATTTGTAAATACACTTTCTAAAAAGTCAGACCTCTTTTCTGCTCGCTGTGAACCGCCCGTTTGTTGTTTCGGTATCGTTGTTCATAGTTGACAAACATGGAAATATTGACAAGCAAGCCAAGCGAGGCCATCGTGAGAACGAGCGATGTCCCTCCGTAACTGACGAGCGGAAGCGGCACGCCGGTGATCGGGATGAGCCCGGTGACCCCGCCGATGTTAATGAACGTTTGAAAGCCGATCATGACCGAGATGCCAATGGCTAATAAACTTCCGAACGCATCGCTCGAACGGCGGGCGATCCAAAGTCCGCGCAGCACGATAAACGCCAATAATCCGAGCGCAAACGTGACGCCAATCAACCCGAGCTCCTCGGCCACCACCGCCATGATGAAGTCGGTGTGCGCTTCCGGCAAATAGCCGTATTTTTGCACCCCTTCCCCCAGCCCGACCCCTTTCAGGCCGCCGAGCCCGATGGCCACATATGAATTGATGAGCTGATAGCCGTCCGTCTCCGCGTACTGAAACGGATCTAAATAGCTATATAGCCGCCCCATCCGCTCGGGAGAAAAAATTTTTTTGCCGACTTCCGGCAGCCAAAACGGCGAAACGGCGAAAGCGAGCAAAGAAAAAAACAGCATTTGCTTCAGCAACAGACCGAGGCGCAATCCTGAGGAAACGATAACGCACAAGGCGATGACGAACACGATCGCCGCCGTACCGAAGTCAGGCTGTATGGCGATCAGAAAACAGATCAACAGCGTATAGTAAATGGGAAATAAGTTGCTTTTCACTGGTTCAGCCAACCGTTTCCGCTTGTTGGCGAACGCGGCCGACAAATACAAAATCAAGCCAAGCTTTGCCAGTTCGGCTGGCTGGAAAGACATCCCGCCGATGCGAAACCAGCTTGTCGCATTGTTTGACGTGTGGCCAAAAATCGCAACGGCGACAAGCAGCAGCGGGGAAGCAAAAAACACCAATTTCACCAGCCGGTCGTTCCGCCACACTTTGTACGGAATCATCATCATCACCGCAAAAGCAGCTAAACCGACGATCACCCACAATTTTTGCCGCTCATAAAAGTAATCGCTCGACACTCCAAAAACGGTGACCGCTGTCACCATGCTTGCGCTATACACCATGATCAGCCCGAACAGCGAAAGCATCACGACGGCGGCAATAAGCGGATAGTCATAGCACTTGATGATTTTTTTCCATAATCGCTGTTCCATTTTCCCTCTTCCTCGCAAACGAGTATGTACATAAATCATTCGCAGCAGCATGGCATTTTCCTGCCGAAAAACAGAAAAACTCAAACGATGGACGCGCCAACCGTTTGAGTGGTCATGTATCCTTATCGCACGCGCTTTTTCGCTACCGCCTCATGCAAGGCGGAAAGTTCCCGCTCCAACCGATCAAGAAGCGCCTTTCCGTCCTTCGCCTCCACCAGCCCAAGGCGCACCGCAAAATCGATTTCCCGCGACAAACCGAACATTTGCGTATCAAGCACTTCTTCATAGACGGGACATTGCGGCATCGTCAAATGGTCCATTTGCACGCGGATGAGCTGGATAATTTTTTCGGCATCTGCCTGCAAAAGCGCGTACGCTTTTTCACGATGGCTCATCGCTTCGTTCGTCACATCCATCCCTCCGTTCTCTCCCCTATCCTTCTTTAAATCTTAACGTGAAACAACCCATTTTGCAAGTTGAAACCGTTGACAGCGGTTTCGCTTCGAACATGACAAACGCTCAGTTTTATTTTATTATAAGAAACAGTCGGGACATGCAGAGGAGAGGATGCTTGATGAGTGAGATTATCGTGCTGACAGGAAACGTGCGCTTTACGATCACGCTCGACCCGGGCGTTTGGATTTTCGACGACCGGAAAATTGACTTGGACACCTATTTTTCAGAGCCAAAACCAAAGGTCGATCAAGCGGAGCAGGACGAAGAGGAAATGAAAAAGCTGTCCGCTTTCTGGGATCGGGAGATTCAGGAGGGCGCCGTCTTTCCTCCGACGTTGAAAACGGAGCGGCGCTTTTTGAAAGAGAAAATCGTCACCGGTTCGTTCGCCATGCCGTTCGCTCCGTTTTTGCGCAACGCCGAGCCGCATGAGGACGCGTCGGAGTTAGTCATCATAACGGAAACCGAGGAGATCGCGATCCCGCTGGAACAGGCGTACGAGTTGATTTTTGCGTTTTCGAAAAACGGGAAGCCGCTGCGCGATGACGGGCCGGTGCACATTTATTTCGGAGACGGCTCCAACCGCCAAGCGCCCATCACCCACGTGCGTCGGCTTGTCGTCCGTTGACGGGAACAGCGGCTGTCAAGGGGCGCCGCCGCGGCCGTCTGTGGTCGGCGCTCCCTACGCCGCTAGGAGGCTGGTGATCTGATCGCAGATACGGCTTTGCGATGTCATTTTTTGAAAAAACCTAGTTACATCGATCTTCCCCTCATTCTTCCATTGATGAACAGAATCAGCGGTTTTTCACCAACCTTTTACAGCAAATCAGCAGCCAGCTGGGCGAGCGCTGAGCGCTCTCCTTTGATAAGGCGGATATGTCCGGCGATTTTTTGGTCTTTAAACGTTTCGACGACGTACGTCAACCCGTTATTATATTCATCCAAATATGGATGGTCGATCTGTTCCGGATCGCCCATTAAAATGATTTTGCTTTTCTCGCCAACCCGTGTCAAAATCGTCTTCACTTCATGCTTCGTTAAATTTTGCGCTTCATCGATGATAATAAACTGCTCGGGCAGGCTCCGGCCGCGAATATAGGTGAGGGCTTCCACCTCGATCGAGCTCATGCCGGCCAAAATCGCGTCCAGTTCCCCCGGCTTTTTCGTGTTAAACAAATATTCGAGATTGTCAAAAATTGGCTGCATCCACGGGCGCAGCTTTTCTTCCTTTTCCCCTGGCAAGAAGCCGAGATCTTTCCCCATCGGCACAATCGGCCGGGCGACGAGCAATTTTTTGTACGTGCGCAAATCTTCGGTTTGCATCAATCCAGCTGCAAGAGCAAGCAACGTTTTTCCCGTCCCCGCTTTGCCGATTAATGTCACCAACGGAATGTCATCGCGCATGAGCAGCTCGAACGCCATCGTCTGCTGCACATTGCGAGGCCTAATTCCCCATACGTGCTCGTTTTGAAACACGAGTTTTTTCACTTTTTTTCCGTTTGGGTCGACGATGCCAAGCGCCGATGCCGAACTGCCAAACGCATCTTTCATGATGATGAACTGGTGCGGATAAAACGGGTGGTCGGCGAGGTCGGCGAGCACAAGCTCCCCTTTCTCGTAAAACCGCTGCAAGTGATCCTTTCCTATGTACAGCTCCAAAAAGCCGGTGTAAATGTGATCGACATCAACGACGCGGTCGCTCAAAAAGTCTTCCGCCTGCAGCCCGATCGCATCAGCCTTGACGCGCACGAGCGCATCTTTGCTTACCAAAATGACGGAGCGCCCGTCTTCTTTCGCCTGCTCTTCCAGCGATAAATTTTTCGCCACCGCCAAGATGCGGTTGTCGTTTGTTTTTTCAACAAAAATTTCCTGCAGTTGGTGAAACGAGCGATGGTTCAATTCGATACGCAGCGCTCCTCCATTTTCCAGCGGAATTTTTTCGTGCAGCTTCCCGTTTTCGCGCAGGCGATCGATCAGCTTTGACACTTGGCGAGCGTTTCTGCCGATCTCATCCATATACCGTTTTTTCGAATCGACTTCCTCTAAGACGACGGCGGGAATGACGACCTCATTATCCTCAAACGCGAAAATCGAATACGGGTCTTGCAAAAGGACGTTTGTATCCAGCACATAAATTTTCTTTCCCAAATTTCTTTTCCCCCTATATCCGTTTTTCACCTTCGGCGCCGGATGGGAATAGCTGTAGTATAACATTATGAACAAATGTATAAGGATAGAAGGACATTTGCAAACTAAAGAAAAAAAGTCGAGGTGGCAAATGATGAAGCGAAACGGATGGCTGCTCATGTTGGTGGGCTGTTTGCTTTTAGGCGCCTGCAACGGAGGAAACGACAAGGCAGCGGACGATTCTAGGCTGGTGCGCGTGAAAAATACAGTGGACGAGCGGGTGGAAACGAAATCGGGACAAGCGATCGCCCGCCGGCTTGCCGAAATCGCCAACCGCGTCCCGAATGTCCGTGACGCTGCCGCGCTCGTCGTCGGCAAATACGCCATTGTCGGCATCGATGTCGGCGCCAATGTCGATGCCTCGCGCGTCGGTACGATCAAATACTCGGTTGCCGAGGCGCTGCAAAAAGACCCGTACGGTGCCAACGCCATCATTGTCGCCGATCCGGACCTTTACACCCGCGTGCGCAACATCGGCAGGCAAATCGACGATGGCCGTCCGGTGCAAGCGTTCATGAACGAAATCGCCGACATTGTCGGACGGGTGATGCCGGAAGTGCCGAGCGACTTGTTTAAAACGACACCAACGCCAACCGAAGAAAACGATGGACAGCTGAACGAACGGCAGGAGCGGCAGCTCAATGAACAGCAAAACAAGCAATCGAACCAATATTTAAATCGCTAACCGATTCCGGTGCGGTTATGGTATAATGGAACGGGAAATTAGCCCTTTCCTGAGGTGAACGATGAGAGTCAAATGCGTGCTTTGCGATCAAATCGAGACGATTGACGATGAATCGCCGCTTGCCAAACGGCTGCGCAACCGTCCGATCCATACGTACATGTGTCACAAATGCCATGACCGCATCAGCGAAAAAACGAAGCGGCGGCTTTCGACAGGAAAATTTCGTTTTTACCGCGGCCACCGGGCGGGGGACGACTGGTAACCAGACTACCAACACGGCGCTGAAAGCATTCGCTTTTCAGCGCCGTGTTGTTACCATCCGTATTTTTCCGGCTCGACCTCCATTTGCCTCCACATCGCTTCCGCCAGCTCAATCGAAAACCGGGCGACACGTTTCTCCCCGCCGCGCTCGTATTCGACAATATAGTGCCCGCTTTGTTCATCTTTGCCGGCCGCGACCGCGGTGACGCCAAAATCGCTCGCAAGCAGCGAGCGGAAAAAGGAAGCGGTTTCGCGCGCCGCGGCATCGTGCGGACGAGCGGTGGAGACAATATGGATGGTCAGCCAATGGCCAAGAACATCTTCCACGGATCTCACCTTTCTCCCTCTTTCGCCTGCCTCAGCCGAATTTTATATATGATTAATACGAGTGCGGCGACGGCCAATCCTTCCGCCACCGGCAAAAAAACAGCAAAAAAAGTTAAAATCGTGCAGCCGAGCGCCAGCAATCCATAGATGATGACGTTTTTTAACAGCGGCAGGCGACGGGCAAACCCGAGCCGATACACCAACGCCGCGAGCAACAGCACGGTGATATAAAGCAACCACATGCCCCGCTCGGGATGATCATGCACATCATACAGCGAGGCAAAAAAGCTCAACCGTTCGAGCACGTTCATTCGCTTCCCCCCATTTCATCCGATGATCCGCTCCGCTCAAAGACGCGCAGGCGCCAAGCGGCGCCCGGCTTCCCTCTTTTTTGGCAGAACAAGGAACGATGTCGGCTATTTCGCCTGTTCGGCCGCTTTTTTCTTCTTCTCCGCCTTTTCGCGCTCGCTCTTGCTTAAGATTTTTTTGCGCAAGCGAATCGAAGCGGGCGTCACCTCGCAATACTCATCGTCGCTCAAATATTCGAGCGCCTCTTCAAGCGTCAACAGACGCGGTTTTTTCATCGTCACCGTCTGCTCTTTCGTCGAAGAGCGCACATTCGTGACATGTTTTTCCCGGCAAATGTTGACGACGAGGTCGTTTTCGCGATTATGCTCGCCAACGATCATTCCTTCATACACTTCTGTGCCCGGTTCAACGAAAATCGTCCCGCGGTCTTCCAGCTGCATGATGCTGTAGGCCGTCGCTTTTCCCGTTTCCATTGAAACGAGCACGCCTTGACGGCGGCCGCCAATCGCACCAGGGTGCAGCGGGGCATAATGATCGAACGAATGGTTCAAAATGCCGTAGCCGCGCGTCAATGACAAAAACTCGCTCCGATAACCGATCAATCCGCGCGATGGCACATGAAACACAAGACGCACTTGTCCGTTGTCGCCGTGCACCATGTCGACGAGCTCGCCTTTGCGGCTGCCGAGCGATTCCATAATCGCCCCCGTATATTCTTCCGGAATATCAATGACGACTCGCTCAATCGGTTCGCAGCGAACGCCATCGATGTCTTTGACAATCACTTCCGGCTTCGACACTTGCAATTCATACCCTTCGCGGCGCATGCTTTCAATCAAAATCGCCAAATGAAGCTCGCCGCGCCCCGAAACGATCCACGCATCCGGCGACTCGGTCGGCTCCACGCGCAGGCTGACGTCGGTTTCGAGCTGTGTGCGCAGCCGCTCCTCGAGCTTTCTCGCCGTCACGTATTTGCCTTCACGGCCAGCGAACGGGCTGTTGTTGACAAGAAACGTCATTTTCAATGTCGGTTCATCAATGTGCAGCGGCGGCAGCGGCTCTTGGTGATCCGGAGGGCACACCGTTTCACCGACGTTAATGTCTTCCATGCCAGCGATCGCAACGATGTCACCGGCCTGCGCTTGTTCGATTTCGATTCGTTTCAAACCGATGAACCCGAACAGTTTCGTGACGCGGAACAGCTTCACGGATCCGTCGCGCTTGATGAGCGCCACTTGCTAGCCGGTTTTCATCGCGCCGCGAAACACGCGGCCGATCCCGATGCGCCCGACGTATTCATTGTAATCAAGCAGCGCCACTTGAAACTGCAACGGCTCCTCGCGGTTATCGACCGGCGCCGGAATATGATCGATGATCGTTTCAAACAGGGCGGTCATATCGCCGTCTTGCCGCTCCGGATCAAGGCTTGATGTCCCGCGCAGCGCCGATGTATACACAACCGGAAAGTCGAGCTGCTCTTCGGTGGCGCCCAGTTCGATCAACAAATCGATGACTTCATCGACAACTTCCGTCGGGCGGGCAAACTCGCGGTCGATTTTATTGACGACGACGATAGGCACAAGCTGCTGCTCCAACGCCTTTTTCAAGACGAACCGCGTTTGCGGCATGCAGCCTTCATAGGCGTCGACAACGAGCAGCACCCCGTCGACAAGGCGCATAATCCGCTCTACCTCTCCGCCGAAATCGGCGTGCCCGGGCGTATCCAAAATGTTGATGCGCGTTCCTTTATACAAAACGGCCGTATTTTTCGCTAAAATCGTAATGCCGCGCTCCCGCTCCAAATCGTTGCGGTCCAACACCCGCTCGGCGACTTGCTCGTTCTCGCGGAACGTTCCTGACTGCCGAAGCAGTTGGTCGACAAGCGTTGTTTTTCCGTGGTCGACATGGGCGATGATCGCGATATTGCGTATATCCATTCGTCTGTTCGTCAATGTCGGTCACTCCTGTTTGGCAAACTGCTTGTCTATTATATCACAACGATAGAAAATCAGCATATTTTCCGGTAAACTAAAAAAGACGCGTCAATGCACGAGACTGAAACAGCCGCTGAACGCCGGCCTGCTTGGGCCGCTTGCGGTTCGACCGAAAGAGGACGAAGCGAAAGGAGGAAAGGGGATTCTAGGCGGTTGCTTCCGCTGCTAAGCCGAGGAATCGCCCGCGCGAGATGAAACGAATCGAGCTTGTGCCGCTGCTGCTTTCGATTGTCGCGGTGGCCGCCTTGATGGCGATCGGCGTCTTCATTGCCAAGCAAAGCGCCATCGGCATCGCCGCTTCTACACTGATCTTTATCGCTGTCATGGGCGTTGGGTTCGCCCATAAAAAACGAACGCGCCGCTGAACGAGGAGGGTGTCCCAAAGGGGCGGGACACCCTCACTCATCGCTATATATGGACACTAACTGTCCCTCTCCACACGATATGCTATGTCTTTCTTGAGAGGAAATCGCCTTTTGGGTCAGCCCCTCTTTCGTTGCATTATACGTTCTGACTGTTTCTTCCGCACGATACGTTGTGCCGCTCTTGTTCGATGATGGCCGCCGGCGTATTTGCCGGCTTTCCGGCCGCCAGCAGCCGGCCGCAAATATCCGGCAAAAAAGCAGACAACCTTTTGGGGCAATGAGCGCCACCATGGCGGCTGTCAACGCGAAAGATAGCGCTGCAAAATCTCTTCGTGCACTCCCGGTTTGGCGGCGAGCACTGAATTAGGGCCGAGCAAATCAAGCGGCGCGCCGTTCAAGTTTGTCACAACTCCGCCCGCTTCCTCAATCAAAACCATCCCGCCGGCGAAGTCCCACGGCGACAACCGCGGCGAAAGATAGGCGTCCAAACGCCCGGCGGCGACATACGCGAGCTCGAGAGCCGCCGACCCGTATGAGCGCGTGCCGCGCGCCTCTTTCGCCAGCCGCACAAGCGGGCGATGGTCAAGGCGGCGATTTTCCATCAGCCATGTCGCATTGACAGCGATGACCGATTCCGCGATCGGCACCGGCCGCAGGCGGCTAAGCGGCGCGCCGTTCAGCCACACCCCTTGTCCCTTTCGCGCCCAATACAATTCGTCAGCGACGACGTCA
The DNA here is from genome assembly GCF_001587475.1 of Geobacillus sp. B4113_201601. NCBI lineage: Bacteria > Bacillati > Bacillota > Bacilli > Caryophanales > Anoxybacillaceae > Geobacillus > Geobacillus sp. B4113_201601. Next base: position 47,921 of record NZ_LQYX01000121.1, on the reverse strand, counting down.
TACACATAGCCGAGCTGGCCGACGCCGTCGGCAAAAACGCCAATCGAAACGGCGAAATGACGCTGTTGATGGACAAAGTTCATCGTGCCGTCAATCGGGTCGATGATCCAAACGATTCCATCAAGCGCCTCGAGCGGATCGCCGAAGCCTTCTTCGCCCAACAGATGATGGTCCGGAAACCGGCGCCGGATTTGCGCGGCGAAAAACTGCTCAATGCCGCGGTCAACGTTGGTCACCAAATCGTTTGCATTCGCTTTCGTCTCGATCGTCAGCTTTTCGGCAAACGAGGCGCGGATGCGCTCCCCCGCTTCGCGAATCCATTGCTGGGCACATTGGTCGATTTCATCCCATTTTGCTGTCATGTCCATTCCTCCTCGCTTTCGTATGTACATCACCGCTGTCAAGAAAAAAACGAACCGCATGGTTCGCCTTGAATGATGATCATACTTGAAGGCGCATCAGTTCTTGGCGCAGTTTTTCCAGCCGCCGTTTGCATTCTTTTTTCTTTTCCTCATCATTTTCCATCATGGCTTCGTACAGCGTCGCAAGTTCGTAATCGAGCTCGAGCCGCAGCACCGCCATGCGTTTATCCCCGTCTGGGCGTTTCAGCGAATTGGCGGTTTTTTTCATGTTCATCCGCACCCCTTTCCCTGTCATCCGCGAAACCTCCGGCGCCCTTTGCCTGCTTCGTTTTGTTTTATATTATATTATGTGGAAAAAGAGGTGTATGCAACTAATTTGTGTGTTTACCTACCGCGCTGCGGCCCGTTCGGGGCGGGGTGAATCCAATCGCCGTCTTTCGCCTCTTTCGCCTGCTTCATCACCGCATAGGACGAATAGCCGCTTTCTTGCTCGAATTCGGCGTACAGCCGGTTCTCCTCGCTTTTCGACGGGACGATCTCCTTAAAACGGCGATACCGGCTCATCAGTTCTTCGCGCCGAATTCCCTGTTCATAGGCCGTTTCAATCGCCGTGAAAAATTTGATGACATCGATGATTTCTTGCGTCGACCACTCATAGGAAAACGGATACGAATAGCTCATTTTCCCACCTCCGCTGTTAGTTTGCCCAGCGGCTCCGAATTTGTTCCGCCTCTTCGATCATGCGGGCAAACAATTCAGCGACAGACGGAATGTCGCGAATGAGGCCGATCGCCTGTCCGGCCCAAGCGAACCCTTCATCGACCTTTCCTTCATAAATGAAGCGCCGGTTTGCTTCTCCGCTAATATACTCCTTCAAGTCATCGTACGTGCCGCCTTGACGTTCGATTTCCACGATTTTTTCCGCCCAAGCGTTGGCGAGCACCCGCCCCGGCGCTCCGAGCGATCGCTTAATGATGATCGTATCCTGTTCTGTTGCGTTCACAATCATTTCCTTGTAAACCGGATGGGCATGGACGCATTCTTTCGTGGCAATAAACCGCGTTCCCATTTCGATCCCCTCTGCGCCGAGCGCCAACGCCGCCATCAGCCCGCGGCCATCGGCGATGCCGCCGGAGGCGATGACCGGAATCGAGACCGAATCGACGACTTTCGGGATCAAAATGAACGTGCCGGTGTCATGTTTGCCGAGATGCCCGCCCCCTTCTTGACCGACAACCATCACCGCATCCGCCCCGAGCTCTTCCGCTTTTACCGCTTGGCGGACAGCGGCCACCAGAACAAGCTTTTTCACCTTCGTGCCTTTCAATTGCTCAAAAAACGGGGCCGGGTTGCCCCCGGTGACCGAAACGACCGGCACTCCCTCTTCAAGCGCAGCCTCGAGCATATGGGCGAACGGACGGCCGTGCTGGCCGATGGCGAAATTGACGCCAAACGGGCGATCGGTGTTCGCTTTCACCTTGCGAATCTCCTCTCGCAGCCGGTCCGGGCTTTCAAGCGACATGGCCGTGATTTGCCCGAGGCCGCCGGCATTCGAGACAGCGGCGGCCAGATCGGCGTACGCCAAATAGGCGAGCCCGCCTTGAATGATCGGATAGGTGATGCCAAGCAGCTCTGTCACTCTCGTCTTCCACTCCATCAAACCTCATCTCCTTCTTTCATCTCGTCTTTCTACCTATTCTTGACTTCCTCTTCGTTTTCCTGTTTCCGCGTTCGCTTCTTTTTCTTTGCAAACGAAAAAATCCATGCTATAATGCATTTGTTTTATTTTTTAGGTAAAGAGGTGTGAAAACCCATTGTCGCAGCTTGAAACACCGTTGTTTACCGGTTTGTTGGAACATATAAAAAAAAATCCGGTCCAGTTCCATATCCCCGGCCATAAAAAAGGGGCCGGCATGGATCCGGAATTTCGCTCTTTTATCGGAGAAAATGCCTTGGCGATGGATTTGATCAACATCAGTCCGCTCGATGATTTGCACCATCCGCGAGGAATGATCAAACGGGCCCAAGAGCTCGCCGCCGAAGCGTTCGGGGCCGACTACACGTTTTTTTCCGTGCAAGGAACGAGCGGCGCCATCATGACGATGGTCATGTCGGTCGCCGGGCCGGGCGATAAAATCATCGTGCCGCGCAACGTCCATAAATCCGTGATGTCCGCCATTGTCTTTTCCGGGGCGACGCCGATTTTCATTCATCCGGAAATCGACAAGGAGCTTGGCATTTCCCACGGCATCACGCCGCAAGCGGTGGAAAAAGCGCTCCGCCAGCACCCGGATGCCAAAGGGGTGCTCGTCATCAACCCGACGTACTTCGGCATAGCGGGCGATCTGAAAAAAATCGTTGACATCGCGCACGCCTATGGTGTTCCGGTGCTCGTCGACGAAGCGCACGGCGTTCATATTCATTTTCATGAGCGCTTGCCGCTTTCGGCGATGCAGGCGGGTGCCGATATGGCGGCGACAAGCGTTCACAAACTCGGCGGCTCGCTGACGCAAAGCTCGATTTTAAACGTGCGTGAGGGACTCGTCTCAGCGAAGCACGTACAGGCGATTCTCAGCATGTTGACGACCACATCGACGTCGTATTTGCTGCTTGCTTCGCTCGATGTCGCCCGCAAACAGCTGGCCACCAAAGGCCGGGAACTCATCGACAACGCCATCCGCCTCGCGGACTGGACGCGGCGGCAAATCAATGAAATCCCGTATTTGTACTGCGTCGGCGAGGAGATTTTAGGCACGGAAGCGGTCTACGACTACGATCCGACCAAGCTGATCATTTCCGTCAAAGAGCTCGGATTGACCGGCCATGATGCCGAGCAATGGCTGCGGGAAGCGTTCAACATTGAAGTCGAGCTTTCCGATTTGTACAACATTTTGTGCATCATCACCCCCGGTGACAGCGAGCGCGAGGCCGGCCTTCTCGTGGAAGCGCTCCGCCGCCTATCGGCACAATTCAGCCACCAAGCGGAAGAAGGGGTAAAACCGAAAGTGCTTCTCCCGGACATTCCGGCGCTCGCGTTAACGCCGCGCGACGCCTTTTACGCCGAGACGGAAGTCGTTCCGTTCCGCGAGTCGGCCGGGCGGATTATCGCCGAGTTTGTGATGGTGTATCCGCCAGGCATTCCGATTTTTATTCCGGGCGAAATTATTACGGAAGAAAACTTAAACTATATCGAGACGAATTTAGCCGCCGGCCTCCCCGTCCAAGGCCCGGAAGACGATACGCTGCAAACGTTGCGCGTCATTAAGGAACATAAGCCGATTTGGTAGCCGCCTAGGCCGCGTTCGCCGGTTTGGGCGGTTGTTAAATAAACAGCGCGCATGTGCCCCCATCACATGCGCGCTACTTCATTCCTTCCCCCATTTTGTTTGACCGTTTTACTCCCCTTTTTCACCGTCATCGTCATGCCCGCAACCATCGCATTGACCGTAAAGCGTAGTCACTTTTTCATCTTCGAAGTACGCAATCGTCGCTTCGCATGTTTGGCATACGATCGTGCCCATCCCCAAAACCCCTTTGTGATGATAAATTTCATTGTTGATTTTATAATAATATATCACATTTAGAATGTCAACTCTAATTTGTATGTCACATTTAGACCAATCATCTTCCTTCCGAAACTTTTTCATCAATATTCAGAAAAAACGTGGTACAATCGACGTAAAGAACGAAAGGAGAGGGGCGCATGAAAACAAGCTTGAAACTGAAGGCAGGACAAACCGTCGCGCTCGATGAAGTGAAACAGCTGCTTGAACGCTACCGGGCGGCGCTCGGCAAGACGGGAGAACAGCTAAGCTGGGCGTATGAACAAGCGGCTTTCCCATATACAGTGCATGAGCGCGAAGGAGTGCTGTACTTGCAAGGCGACGGCCGCCTGTATCGAGGGATGGCCGTTTCCGTGCGCACCGCCGGCGAACAATGTTTCATCGACATCGCGCTGCCGCCGGGCGCCACGCACGGAGACAAAGGCAAGGCGAATGAGTTCGGCAGGTGGCTGGCCAAAACGCTTGGCGGCGAATGGCATTTGTTTAGCGGCCGGACGATGGTGTTTGACGCCTCATAAACGGGCAGACGGCCGGTGAAACGATCGAAGGCATTCGTCAAGAAAGTCGGTGAAAAACCGCGGTTTGCCTTGAAGGCTGGTGAAAAAACGGCAGATCCCCTTCATCAGGCTGATGAAAAACGGCGAATTTCCTTCATACGCGTGAAAAGCAGCACCGATGCAACAACATTTTTCTCGTCGAGAAAGGGCGGGGGTGACGACCGTTCCGCCCCTGCCCTCCGTCACTGCACCGCTTGCCACACCCATTGCTGACCGGCAAAGTACACCGCCGCTGTCCCAATCGTCGTCAATGCCGCCTGGCGCGTCGCCAGACCGAGCCGCCGCGCCAACAAAAAGGCGATATACATAAACACGCATAGCATCACCCCGCGGAAAAACGGCCGATCTCGTCCGGACAGCCACTCAATGATTGAAAAACTGCTCCAAATCATCATCTGCACTAAAAACGCCACATACGCTTTCATCTGATCCCTTCTCCCGCGTTTCTTTACCATAACGATATGAGACAAGGCCACAAAATAGTATGGGAATGGGACAAAAGTGGATCAAAACCGGCTAAAAAACGAAGCGGCTGAGCTTGAACCGTTTCAAGCCCAGCCGCTTTCGGCTTATTTTGTGACAATATGAATCGGTGTGCCAAGCGCCACTTCCGCCGCTTCCATGGCGATTTCACCGAGCGTCGGGTGGGCGTGGATCGTCAAGGCGATGTCTTCAGCCGTCATGCCGGCTTCAATCGCCAGCCCAAGCTCGGCGATCATGTCCGAAGCGTTCGGGCCGACGATTTGTGCACCGATGACGACGCCGTCTTCTTTGCGAACGACCAGTTTCACGAAGCCCTCGGTATCGTTGAGCGACAAGGCGCGGCCGTTGGCGGCAAACGGGAACTTCGCCGCGATGACATCGATGCCTTCCTCTTTCGCTTGCTGCTCAAAGTAACCGACCGAGGCGCATTCCGGATCGGAGAAGACGACCGCCGGAATCGCGACGTAATCGACCGCCGACGGGTGGCCGGCGATCGCTTCCGCCGCCACTTTCCCCTCATACGATGCTTTATGGGCGAGCGCCGGTCCCGGAACGATGTCGCCGATGGCAAAAATGTTCGGCACGCTGGTGCGGCATTGGTCGTCCACTTCAATCAAGCCGCGCTCGGTCATTTTGACGCCAATTTGTTCAAGGCCGAGCTCGTCGGTGTTCGGACGGCGGCCGACCGTCACCAGCACGTAGTCCGCGTCAACCGTTTTCGTTTCGCCGTTGGCTTCGTACGTGACCGTTACGCCGTCTGCGCGCTCTTCCGCCCCTTTGGCGAGCGCGTTCGTGACCACGTCGACGCCTTTTTTCTGCAAACGGCGCTTAATGATGCTGACCATTTGCTTTTCAAAGCCGGATAAAATTTCCCCGGCCCCTTCTAAAATCGTCACTTTCGCCCCGAAGTTGGCGTAGGCGGTGCCAAGTTCGATGCCGATGTAGCCGCCGCCGATGACGACAAGCGATTTCGGGATTTCCCCGAGGTTGAGCGCTCCGGTCGAATCGAGGATGCGGTTGGAAAACTTGAAGTTCGGCAGCTCAATCGGGCGCGAGCCGGTCGCGATAATGGCGTTTTTAAACGTGTACGTCTGCGCGCTGTCGCCGTTGACGACACGCACCGTGTTGGCGTCGACGAAATACGCTTCCCCTTTGACAATCTCGACCTTGTTGCCTTTCAGCAAGCCTTCTACGCCGCTTGTCAGCTTTTTGACGACGCTTGCTTTCCATTCCTGCACTTTCGCGAAATCGACCGTGACGTTTTCCGCCTTAATGCCCATCTCTTCGGAATGTTTCGCTTGCTCATACCGGTGACCGGCCGAGATCAACGCCTTTGACGGAATGCAGCCGACGTTTAAGCAGACGCCGCCTAAATTCCCTTTTTCGACAATCGTCACTTTTTGCCCGAGCTGCGCGGCGCGAATGGCGGCCACATAACCGCCAGGGCCGGCGCCGACGACGAGCGTTTCCGTTTCAATTGCAAAATCGCCAACTACCATCGTTTTACGCCTCCATTAATAAGAGTTCTGGGTCGCTTAACAGCTGTTTGATATGGTTGAGCGCCTTCTGCGCCGTCGCCCCATCGATCATCCGATGGTCGAAGCTGAGCGAGAGCGCCAAGACCGGTGCGGCGACAATTTCTCCGTCGCGGACGATCGGTTTTTCCGCGATGCGGCCGATGCCGAGAATCGCCACTTCCGGATGGTTGATGACCGGAGTGAACCATTGCCCGCCGGCCGAGCCGATGTTCGTGATCGTGCACGAGGCGCCTTTCATTTCATTTGGCGCCAGCTTGCCGTCGCGCGCTTTTTCCGCGAGTTCGTTGATTTCCTTCGCCAAGGCGAAAATCGGCTTCCGGTCGGCATGTTTAATGACCGGGACGAGCAAGCCGCGGTCCGTGTCAGCGGCGATGCCGATGTTGTAATAGTGCTTATGGATGATTTCTTCGCTGGCATCGTCAATGGACGTATTGAGCGCCGGATATTCACGCAGCGCGGAAACAAGCGCTTTGACGACGTACGGCAAGAACGTCAGCTTGATTCCTTTGTCCGCCGCGATCGCTTTGAACTTTTTCCGATGAGCAACGAGCTTCGTCACGTCGACTTCGTCCATGAGCGTCACGTGCGGAGCCGTATGTTTCGAATGCACCATCGCCTTGGCGATCGCGCGACGGATGCCGCTCATTTTCTCGCGCGTTTCCGGGAATTCGCCTTCCGGCACAACCGGTTTCGCCGTTGGCGCTTGCGGCGCTGCTTTCTCTTCCGGCGCTTGCGCTGCCGAAGGAGCTGCAGCTTTTGCGCCGCCGGCGAGGAAGGTGTCAATGTCTTCTTTCAAAACGCGGCCGTTTTTGCCCGTTCCTTGCACAAGCCGGATGTCCACGCCTTTTTCCCGCGCATATTTGCGCACGGACGGCATCGCGATGACGCGGCGGTTCGGTTCCGCGTCGGCGGCAGCTGAAGCGGCGGTCCCACCGTTTTCCTCTTTCGACACCGTTTCCGCTTTTTCCTCTTTTTTCGTCTCTTCTTCGTGCTCTTGCCCTTTAAACGTCATGTTTTCATATCCGGGCGCATCGAGCGTAATGAGCGTTTGTCCGACCGTCGCCACCGTTCCTTCCGGGACGACGATCTCAAGCACTTTCCCTTTCACCGGGGAGGGAATTTCCACGACCGCCTTGTCGTTTTGCACTTCGCACAATACGTCATCTTCGTTCACTTCATCCCCCGGCTTGACGAACCATTTGACGATCTCGCCTTCATGAATGCCTTCGCCAATGTCCGGCAGCTTAAATTCAAATGCCACTGTAGGTCGACCTCCTATCGTTTGCCGAAAATGAGCGGGGGAGAGCGCTTCGTTCCCCCGGCTTGTCCTGATTAGAAGTTGATCGCTTTTTTCGCCGTCTCGATCACATCTTTAAAGTTCGGCAGCCACACCGATTCCGCTTGGGCGAACGGATACACCGTATCTGGTGCGGCAACGCGAAGCACCGGCGCTTCAAGGCTTAAAATGGCCCGTTCGTTAATTTCGGCGACCACGTTGGCGGCGATGCCGGCCTGCCGCTGCGCTTCTTGAACGACGATGGCGCGGCCTGTTTTCTCCACCGAACCGATGATCGTTTCGATATCGAGCGGCTGCACGGTGCGCAAGTCGACAACTTCAGCGGAAATGCCTTCCTTCTCTAATTCTGCCGCCGCTTTTAACGATTCATGCACCATGGCCCCGTACGCGATGATCGTAATATCTTTTCCTTCGCGCTTAATGTCCGCCTTGCCGATCGGAATCGTATACTCGCCCTCCGGCACTTCTTGGCGGAACGAACGGTACAGCTTCAAATGTTCAAGGAAAATGACCGGATCGTTGTCGCGGATCGCCGAAATGAGCAGCCCTTTGGCGTCATACGGCGTCGACGGAATCACGACCTTCAGCCCCGGCTGCTGGGCGACAAGCCCTTCCAAACTGTCCGAGTGCAATTCCGGCGTATGGACGCCGCCGCCGAACGGCGAACGAACCGTAATCGGCATATGGTAACGGCCGCCGGTGCGGTAGCGGATGCGCGCCATTTGTCCGCAAATCGAATCCATCACTTCATAGACGAAGCCGAAAAACTGAATTTCCGGCACCGGGCGGAATCCTTGCAAGGCCAAGCCGATCGCCAAGCCGCCGATCCCCGATTCGGCCAGCGGCGTATCAAAGACGCGCTCTTCACCAAATTCCGCTTGCAGGCCTTCCGTGGCCCGAAAGACGCCGCCGTTGACCCCAACGTCTTCCCCAAACACGAGCACGTTCGGATCGTTTTTCAACTCGATGCGCAGCGCATCGGTGATCGCTTGAACCATTGTCATTTGCGCCATGGCTTACTTCGACTCCTTCTCTTTATAAATTTCGTACTGCTCTTTCAAGTTGAACGGCAACTCTTCGTACATGATGCTGATCAAGTCGGTCACTTTTTGTTTCGGCGTCTCATCCGCTTTTTTGATCGCCTCTTTGATGTCCTCTTTCGCCTGCTCGATGACGCGATTTTCTTCTTCTTCGCTCCACAACCCTTTCGCTTCTAAAAACTTGCGGAAACGCACCAGCGGGTCTTTTTTCGCCCATTCGTTTTCGAGCTCTTTCGAACGATAGCGCGTCGGATCGTCGCCGGACATCGTGTGCGGACCGTAACGGAAGCAAAGCGTTTCGATGAGCGTCGGCCCTTCGCCGTTCACCGCGCGCTCGCGAGCTGCTTTCACCGCTGCGTAAACCGCCAGCACATCCATGCCGTCGACTTGAATGCCCGGAATGCCGGCCGCGACCGCTTTTTGCGCCAACGTTTTGGCGACCGTCTGCTTTTCAACCGGCGTCGAAATGGCAAAGCGGTTGTTTTGCACGACGAAGATGGCCGGCGCTTGAAACGCCCCCGCAAAGTTGATCCCTTCGTAGAAATCGCCTTGCGATGTGCCGCCGTCACCCGTATATGTAATGGCTACCGCTTTTTTGCCCCGCATTTTCAGGCCGAGCGCCACGCCAGCCGCTTGGATGTATTGAGCCCCGATGATGATTTGCGGCGGCAAGACGTTGACACCTTCCGGAATTTGGTTGCCGTGAAAATGACCGCGCGAGAACAAAAACGCTTGATACAGCGGCAGCCCGTGCCAAATGATTTGCGGAACGTCACGATACCCCGGCAAAATGAAATCTTCCTTTTCAAGCGCAAAATGGCTGCCGATTTGGCTCGCCTCTTGTCCGGCAGTCGGCGCGTAAAAGCCGAGGCGCCCTTGGCGGTTCAACGAAATGGAGCGCTGGTCAAGGATGCGCGTATACACCATGCGGCGCATCAGCTCTTTCAGCTGCTCATCGCTTAACTCCGGCATCGCCTCTTCGTTAGTGACTTCGCCTTTTTCATTCAAAATTTGGAACATCGGAAACTGCTCGGCCACTTTCTCGAGCTGCTCCGCGAATCGAAATTGGGAGGTTTTCACACCCATTTTGTTCACCTCTGCCTTTCATCGGTAATTTGGAAATTTGGCTGCATCCATCCATATACTATTACTGTACCCAAACGGAAGAAGAAATAAAAAAACAATCACCCGCAGGCGCCCTCGGTCACAAAACGAGACGCCAAACCTGTATTACTGTTTTTTTTGTCCCGACTAATACAACGTGCATTTGCAAGTTTTAGTTTACACGTTCTTTTTCCAACCGTCAACGACTTTGATTTATCACGATTCTCTTTCTTTTCTATGGATGAATTTGGATAAAAAAACTTCTCGACCAAAACTGTTATATTACATGAACCGAACCCTGTCTAAGTCCTGTACTATATTTTCCCACAATAGAAGATGCATGATGATTTGGTCAAGGAAATGAAAGCATTTTTCTGATTTTTGTTGCTGAACTTCTTTATTCTCCAATAATGTATCCGTTCCGTTGCATTTTCATTTACGCACGGTGGGCGTTTTGTTAGACTAGACGATAGACAGCGACGCCGAAGACAAGGAGTGAAACGAGCGAATGATCACGATGAAAGATATTATTAAAGAAGGGCATCCGACGCTGCGGAAAGTGGCTGAACCTGTTCCGCTGCCGCCTTCGCAAGAAGATCAGCGCATTTTGCAAAGCTTGCTCGACTATGTGAAAATGAGTCAAGACCCTGAGCTGGCAGCCAAATACGGGCTGCGGCCCGGCATTGGGCTCGCCGCCCCGCAAATCAACGTCTCAAAGCGGATGATCGCCGTCCATATCACCGATGAAAACGGGACATTGCACAGCTACGCGCTGTTCAATCCGAAAATCGTTAGCCACTCCGTTCAGCAGTGCTACTTGACGACCGGGGAAGGATGCCTGTCGGTCGACCGCGACGTGCCGGGATATGTGCCGCGCTATGCGCGCATCACTGTGACCGGGACGACGATCGACGGCGAAGACGTCACACTGCGCTTAAAAGGGTTGCCGGCGATCGTCTTTCAGCATGAAATCGATCACTTAAACGGCATTATGTTCTATGACCGCATCAATCCCGATGATCCGTTTCAAGTTCCGGACGGGGCGATTCCAATTGGGCGCTAAAAGCCCCCTATAAATGGCGAGCGGCCCAGCCGAAAAGGCCAAGGCCGCTTTTTCATCGGATGAGCTGCAGCTGTTTCAATCCATACCAAATGCCTTCCTGATCGACCGACTTCGTAACGAAGTCGGCGACCCTTTTCACTTCCTCATGGGCGTTGCCCATGGCCACCCCGGTTCCGACGAACGAGAGCATTTCAATGTCATTCAATCCGTCGCCGAACGCATACACATTCTTCTTATCGATCCCGAGCTTTTTGATCATCAGGCGAATGCCTTCCGCCTTCGAGCCTCCTGCTGGCAGCACATCGGTCGAAACGTCGTGCCAACGGACAAAGCGGAATTCCGGATACTGGTGCACATACGGCTGTTCCTCCGCCGCGTGACAAAACAGCAGCGCTTGATAAATGTCATTGTTTTCATAGTAGAGGGGATCAACAGGCGGATGGGCAAATTTTAAGCTGCCCATGCTGACGTGAATGTGCGGATGGTCGCCGACGCTGGCCCGCATTTCTTCAGCATCCATAAAAACGAGCGGGTGGCCGTTTTCATGAGCGGCGCGGGCCAGCTCCCGAAGCTTCTCGCGGCGAAGCGGCTGTTTGTGTAGAACAGTCCCCTCGAACACCACATATTGACCGTTAAAGCTGACGAACGAATCGATGCCAAGCTGCTTGCGCACGTGCTCAAACATAAACGGCGCTCGCCCTGTGGCAATGGCGACATACACGCCCGATTGCTTCAAGCGCCGGATCGCCTCGATCGTTGACGGCGGCAGCTGTTTTCGTTCGTCAAGCAGCGTCCCATCGATATCGAAAAACACCATTTTTTGATCCATGTTCTCTTCCCCTTGCTGAAAATCGATTCTTCATTCGTTTACCGTACTGAAAAAGCGCAAAAATGTCAATCGAAAAGACGCGAGGTTCCATTTTTACCCATGAAAAACAAGCCCTTGTCTACATATCATATATAATAGAACATTTACTTTCGCCACAAAATGAGTACAATAAAAGGTAAGGAGTGATGAAACATGTTGAAAAAGCTGAAAAAAAAGCTGCTTCAACAGTGGAAAGATCTGCTCCGAAAAAAATCAATCGCCTAACCGCTACAACGACAGCCCTTCCGCTTGAAGGGCTTCTTTTCCCACTTTGACGAATGAAACGGCCGATGTTCGTCAAAGATGTACATATCGTCGGCCTGTTTTTTTGCTTTTTGCAACAAAACACATGAAAATGGCATTCCATTCCTATATAATAAATAAAGCAACGATTGCACGATAAGGAGAGATTTTGCGATGATTTTCAAAGTGTTTTACCAAGAAAACGCGGACGAGGTGCCCGTAAGAGAAAAAACAAAAACGCTCTATATCGAAGCAGAATCAGAGCGGGAAGTACGCCGAAAGCTCGATGGCCGTTCGATCAACATCGAATATATTCAGCCGTTAGAGGGAGCGCATTTAGACTACGAAAAGAAAAGCCCTAATTTTCAAGTATTGGAGACGTCATCATGAAACTATTGACAGACGAACAAGTTGGCGTTTTTGCCCTCGGCGGACTGGGTGAAATCGGCAAAAATACATACGGCGTACAATTCCAAGATGAAATTATCGTGATTGACGCGGGCATCAAGTTTCCGGAAGATGAGTTACTCGGCATCGATTACGTCATTCCCGACTATTCGTATTTAGTAAAGCATGCCGACAAGGTGAAAGGGCTGTTCATCACCCACGGGCACGAAGACCACATTGGCGGCATTCCGTACTTGCTCCGGCAGGTGAACATCCCGATTTACGGCGGCAAACTGGCGCTCGGGCTGATTCGCAACAAATTGGAAGAGCACGGGTTGCTGCGCCAAGCAAAGCTTATTGAAATTCGCGAAGACGATGTCATCCGCTTTCAAAAAACGGCCGTTACCTTTTTCCGGACGACACACAGCATTCCGGACAGCTACGGCATCGTCGTCAAAACGCCGGTTGGCCAAATCGTCCATACCGGAGATTTCAAATTCGACTTTACTCCCGTTGGCGAGCCGGCCAACTTGACAAAAATGGCCGAAATCGGGAAAGAAGGCGTCCTTTGCCTCATGTCGGACAGCACAAACAGCGAAATTCCGCATTTTACGATGTCCGAACGGCGCGTCGGCGAAAGCATCCACGACATTTTTCGCAAAGTGGAAGGGCGCATCATTTTCGCCACTTTTGCTTCCAACATCCATCGGCTTCAACAAGTGACGGAAGCGGCTGTCGCCAACAACCGGAAAATCGCCGTCTTCGGCCGCAGCATGGAAGCGGCCATTGAAATCGGACAAGATCTCGGCTACATTAAATGCCCGAAAGGCACGTTCGTCGACGCGAACGAAATCAACCGCCTGCCAGCGCATCGGGTGACGATTTTGTGCACCGGCAGTCAAGGGGAACCGATGGCCGCCTTGTCGCGCATCGCGAGCGGCACGCACCGGCAAATTCAAATCATCCCGGGCGACACGGTCGTCTTTTCTTCATCGCCGATCCCGGGCAACACCGTGAGCGTCAACCGAACGATCAACATGCTATACCGAGCCGGCGCCGAAGTGATTCATGGGCCGCTCAACGATATCCACACCTCCGGGCACGGCGGACAAGAAGAGCAAAAGCTGATGATCCGGTTGATGAAGCCGAAATATTTCATGCCGATCCACGGCGAATACCGGATGCAAAAAATGCACGCCAAGCTCGCCATCGACTGCGGCGTGCCGGAGGAAAACTGCTTTATTATGGACAACGGCGAAGTGCTCGGCATCAGCGACAAAGAAGCGCGCATCGTCGGCAAAATTCCGTCCGGTTCGGTCTACATCGATGGCAGCGGCGTCGGCGACATCGGCAACATCGTCTTGCGCGACCGCCGCATTTTGTCAGAGGAAGGGCTCGTGATCGTCGTCGTCAGCATCAACATGAAAGACTTTAAAATCGCCGCCGGCCCTGATATTATCTCTCGCGGCTTCGTCTATATGCGCGAATCAGGCGATTTGATCAACGAAGCGCAGGCGCTTATTGCCAAACATCTCGCGAAAGTGCTCGAACGAAAAACGAACCAATGGTCGGAAATTAAAAATGAAATTACCGAAACGCTCGCCCCGTTCTTGTACGAGCGGACAAAACGGCGGCCGATGATTTTGCCGATCATCATGGAAATCTAACAGGTTGGCGAAAAATCGCCATTTCCCTTGATCGGTGATTGTAGCGGGGGAGGCAACAACGGTTTCTACTTGAGAAACGATGCCGAGAAGCGGTTAGGCGAGTCAATCGCCAGCCTCCTAAAAAAGGATTGTGGCATCCGCCGACTACTTTCAGATCAATATCGAAAAATAGAAAAGCAAGTGGAGAGAACGAATCGTTTTCTCCACTTGCTTCATTATTAGGGACTGATCGGACAGCCCTTTTTTTCGCTGCCGACGTCTCCGATTCACCGTCACCCGACGACTTCTTCCTCAAATCGGTCGATGTCGCTGTCGGCGCCGATCACAACCAACACATCGCCTTTGCGGATGATTTCCGAGGCGAGCGGCGACACGATGACGCTCGCCCCGCGCTTGATGGCGACGATGTTGATGCCGTAGCGGGCGCGAATATCGAGTTCCAAAAGCGAATGACCGTCAAGCCGTTGGCTCGCCACGATCTCGACGATGCTATATTGATCAGAGAGCTCCAAATAATCCAACACGTTGTTGGAAATCAAATTATGGGCAATCCGTTCGCCCATATCCCGCTCCGGGTGCACGATTTGATCGGCACCGATTTTTTTCAGCACTTTCTCATGATAGTCATTGGTCGCCTTGACGGTAATATGGTCGACACCGAGCTCTTTTAAAATGAGCGTCGTTAAAATGCTCGCCTGAATATTGTCGCCGATCGCGACAATGACGTGATCAAAGTTGCGGATCCCTAAGCTTTTCAGCACGTTTTCATCGGTCGTATCACCGACGACGGCGTGCGAAGCGATGGATGCAAACTCGTTCACCCGATCCTCATCAATGTCGATGGCGAGCACTTCCATTCCTTGTTCGCTCAATGTGCGGCAAATGCTTCCGCCAAAACGCCCGAGTCCGATGACGGCAAATTGTTTCTTTTTCATCGTTTCTCCTCCATCGTTCGTCAATTCATCGTTCTTCGCTCCTATTGTACCAAAAAATGCGGCCACTGACGCAAGATAGGGGGCGGTAGGTAACCGAATGCTTTCTCCCTATTGTACCAAAAATGCGGCCACTGACTGCTGTTTCCGCCTAGGGGGTGAAAGACCATCCTCTTGGCCGCCAGAAGTCAAAACCGCCATGCGTCCGCACTGACAACGAGGCAAAATCAAAGCGAACTAGGAGTCCGGTGATTTCGAGCAAAATACTGCTGAGTTCCCCCCATTTTTCAATGAGAGAAACCTTACAAAATCAGCTTTCCTTTCCGTGAAAATGCCGTCCTGACGCGGATTTTCATCCCCGGGTGGAGGGCAAACCATTGCCCATGGATCATGCCGCCAATTGGTGTGACAGCGGTTTTTCACCGGCTTTCTAGACGGTTGGTGAAAACCATTGGTTTCCTTTAGTTGACGAAAAAAGTTTGCATTGTTGCAAGGCTTTTCTATTTGAGAAACAATGCTGGGAAGCAGTTGCGCGAGTAAATCACCGGCCTTCTAGGAGACCGGTGATTTAAGCGGACAAGCCGTTTATCAAACCCGTTTTTCAAATAGAAAAGCCTCATCGCATCACGATCGCCTTTCAAACGATCCCCCATTGCTCAAAAGAAACAACCGTTTTTCACCAGCCTCCTAGGTGTCGAGAGCCTAGCCGCTTGGCGCACAAAAAACCGGGCTGTCAGCGCGCCTAGCCCGGTTTTTGGATCATCAACGAAGTTTTTCTTCAACTTTTTGGCAAATCTCTTCCGCGCTGAGCCCGCTCGCTTCCACCACCGGGCCGGACGTGACCGCGTTTTGCATGCCGGCAACGTTTGCATCCAAACCGGTAATGACGCAGCAGTCGCAACCTTTTGCGTCTTGCTCCCCACGGAGGGGCACAACGTCATGCCCTCGTTCTCTCAACGCTTCTTGCACATCAGTCAGCGATGGCTCAACACCAATTTTCGCCATCCCACTCCACCTCCTCACCCATAATGTGCCTTGTCAGAGGTGGAACTATACTTCTGAATTCCCCTTCCAAGAAAAATAGTCGATCAAAAACGCAATCGCGCGGTCGATCGCTTCCTCGTTCGGAGCGAGTTTGGCATGGTGCAGCCCGTATGGCGACTCAACGCCGAGCCAAAACATAAAACCCGGGATGTCGGCCAGCATGTAGCCGAAATCTTCGCCGGTCATCGCCTCCTTGCAACTGATGACATTCACGCCGCCGTGCGCCGCAGCAAACTTCATAAATTCCGCTGTCAGCTCCGGATCGTTGTACACTTGATGGTACATCGCCCCGTAATCAATAGCGGCTTCACATTCGTACGCGACTTCAACGCCGTGCACGATCGCTTCAATCCGCCGTTTCACCTTCTGCATCGCCGCGGCCGACAGCGTCCGAATCGTTCCCTCGAGCCGAGCGCGCTCGGCGATGACGTTTTGCACCGTCCCGCCGGTAATTTTCCCGATCGTAATGACCGCGCTGTCAAGCGGGTCGACGTTGCGGGCAACAATCGACTGCAGCTGCGTCACCAACGCGCAAGCGGCGACGACCATGTCATTCGCCAAATGCGGAAACGCCGCGTGGCCGCCTTTTCCCTTCAAGTCGATAAACAGCTCCGACGTATTGGCAAACAGCAGCCCTTCTTTCGTTGCGATCGTGCCGACCGGATATTCCGGGGCAATATGCAGGGCAAGGATCATATCCGGCTTCCATTCCTGCATGATGTCGCTTTCGATCATCGGCTTGGCCCCGCCCGGTCCTTCCTCCGCCGGCTGGAAAATAAACAGCAAGTCATCTTGAATTGGATGATGAGCAAAATGGGTGAGCACGCCAAGGGCGATGCTCATATGGACATCGTGGCCGCACGCATGCATGCAGCCGTCATGCGTCGACCGATACGGCAAGCCCGTCTCCTCGCGAATCGGGAGCCCATCCATATCGGCGCGGTAGCCGATCGTTTTGCGCGGTGACGTTCCGTTGACTTTGACAAAAATTCCGGTTTTCCACGTCCGGACTTGAAGCCGCTCTTGCGGCAACGATTGGATATAGCGCAGCAAATAGTGCTGCGTCTTAACCTCCTGAAACCCAAGCTCCGGGATTTGATGCAAGTCGCGGCGAATGGCGACAAATCGGCTGATCGCTTTCATCATCTTCTCCTCCATGGGAAAAAAGCTGTCCTCATCAAGGGACAGCCTTTGTTGTGATTTATAATTGGCGAAGCTCTTGTTTCATCTCCGTTTTCGCTCGCGTTTGCTCGTCGATTTGCTTAATGACGCGCGCCGGCACGCCGGCGACAACCGTATACGGCGGCACGTCTTCGACGACGACCGCGCCCGCAGCGACGACCGCCCCTTTGCCGACGGTGACGCCTTCTAAAATGACGGCGTTCGCCCCGACAAGCACATCATCTTCAATGACAACCGGCTTAGCCGATGGCGGCTCGATCACGCCCGCCAACACGGCACCAGCACCGATATGGCAGTTTTTCCCGACCGTCGCCCGGCCGCCGAGCACGGCGTTCATGTCGATCATCGTTCCTTCGCCGACGACGGCGCCGATGTTGATCACCGCTCCCATCATAATGACGGCGTTGTCGCCGATTTCGACATGGTCGCGGATGATCGCTCCCGGCTCGATGCGCGCCTTGATGCCTTTCAAATCCAAGAGCGGAATGGCCGAGTTGCGGCGGTCGTTTTCGACGACATAGTCTTCGATTTTGTCTTGATTCGCCTCGATGGCGGCTTGAATGTCTTGCCATTCGCCAAACACGATGCCGACGTTGCCGGTCATAAACGTTTTCGCGCTTGGGCCGAAATCGATGCCATCAAGCTCTCCTTTTATGTATACCTTCACAGGCGTGGATTTTTTGCTGTTTTGAATAAACGAAATGATTTCATTGGCGTCCATCATCTTCATGGGCGACATCCTCCTTTGCAGCTGTATTCTTTTTTACTTTAGCAAACGAGAGTTCATCGTGACAAGCATAAATTCACGGGACAAAACGGCGCAGCACCTTTTCGAAGGCTTGTACTTGCGGAAGCTGCCACGCCGCTTCCGAGCTGATCAGCCACGTATCTCTCGTCATTGGCTCACCGCGCTTATTTTTTAACGGTATCATATGAACAACATATTGTTCGCGGTCATCTAAAGCGATTTCCGGTAAAATCGCATAACCAACGCCATGATAAGCGAGCTGTTTGCACGTTTCAATTTGATCGACCATCACTGTGCGCGCCGGCAAAGCTTGAAATTGTTCATGCCACCATTGTTGAATATGCAGCGAATAAGTCGAATCACTTTTAAATTGAATGAACGGGCGCTCGGTGTGGCGCAGTTGCTCCAAATCGTGAATTTCTTGGTCGACCAAATAGAGCTGATCGGTAAATAGCCGCGTCGCGATCCCGCTCCAGTTCGGCTCTCCGCGAACAATCCCAAGCTGAAACCGATTTTCGTACATATGACTTAGCACTTCGCTTGTCCATCCCGTCGTCAACGAAACGTTGACATCCGGATATAATTTGATGAATGTTTTTAAAACGGGGGGCAGCCAATGCTGGGCAACAATGGACGTGACCGCTATCGTTAACGTCCCGCTGATTTGTCCGACCCGTCGTTGGATCTCCTCTTTGACTCGCTTCGTTTTCTGCACGGTTTCTTTCGCCAGTTGGACGATTTTTTCCCCCTCTGGCGTTAACAGCAACCCTCGCGGAGACCGGATAAATATTTTCACATTCCAGCCCGCTTCGATCGCCTGCAGCCGTTGAGACAACGCCGACTGCGTCACATACAGCCGGGCGGCCGCTTTCCTCATATTCAATTCTTCCGCCAAAACGGCGAGGATTTCATACTCTGAACTGTTCAAAACGATCCTCCTTTTCCTTTCCGCCTCGGCGGGGGACGATCGCCGAGGCGATGGTCGGAACGAACGATAACCATGTTGCAGATGGCGACTTTCTTACTCATTGTTCAGCTTCTTTTCGGTCTGTCTTCCGGCCGCCGTTAGATTTATGCAACTGTTTATTCAGTTGTTTCAATATCTCCCGGCGAGTGAAAATGCCTGCAAAGTAGCCATCATCATTTTCGACGCAGACGAACGGATGGTTGACAATGAGCCCGATGGCTTTCGTCAGGCTGTCGGTAAGCCGCAGGCGCGGAATGTTTCGGTTCATCACGTCTTCCACTTTCATCGTTTCGAGCCGTTCGAATTCGATGCGCTCCAATCCTAAAATCGCGTCCATGATCATCGTTATGCTGATCAGCCCTTGCAGCTTGTAGGATGTATCCAACACCGGAATCGCTGAATAACCGGTTTTAGTGAGAACGAGCAGCGCGTGATCCAAATAGTTTTCCGGCTGGACGTGCGCCACTTTATCCGCAGAAATAAGAAATGGTTTGACTGTCATAGGAACTGCCTCTTTGTCTTTCAACCATGTCATACCGTTGTTCCGCCTTTCTCTGTTTGTCTTCTCCTCTCCCTCATCATCATATCATAAAAAAGACTATCGCTTCTTGCCAAGCGATAGCGCGAGACAATCTTTTAAGTTTCTTCAGTACACAGACGGTCATATAAGCGCAACAGCTGCCGGTATCGTTGTTCATCGGCTTTTTTATCACCGTTTTCGATATCCGCCAGCTCGGAACGGACGAGCTCTAGCGCATATTGCTGACTGAACAACACGTCAAGCAACAGCATCGCTTCCTCGCCCGACAGCTCCGGCGGCAGCCGCTTGGCCATCTCCATTCCCCCTTTGCCTCTTCCGCTTCCATATATATTCGCCGGCCACGAAAAAAAGTCATGGAAAAAAGCGTCATGTAGAGGCAAACAGAAAGAGGGTGTCCCAAGGATCGGGATCCCTCTTTCGTTGCACTATATACGTGCTGGCTGCCTCTGCCGCACGATCGATTGTGCCGATCGTGAAAATACCTGCCGGTCGAAAATGGGCAAAGGGATTTACATCCTTCTGATGATGACGAAATTGTTTCGTCAAGGAATTCATCTTGAAGACGTCAACCTTTTGGGCCAGCCTCTTTGTTCAATAAGATCGGAGCGCCAAATACCCGATGGCAAACGCGGCGAGCAAAGCAGCGAGCACGTAGGCGAGAAGCATCGGATTGCGCAAATAAGCATGTTCCTCCACCGGTTTCGGAATCGGCCCGTCAAGCTCCCCTTGCCAGCGCTGCTGGCGGCCAAGGCGAACTGTATAAACGAATCCGATCACTGCAATCAAGACGGACAAAATCGATAAGATAAAGGCAAGCTGTGCCATCTTCGTTCACCTCATCTATACTTTGCCGCACCGAGGAGATTTTATACGGTTTAATAATGAGCATCGTGCTCAAACAAATAGCTGTACGACAAGTCGATGAACAAATAATGGCGCTCATCGATCGGGTACGAATACGTCCGAATCGTTTCGCCCGTTTCGATGTCCGTATACAAATCGGACAAAATGCCTCTTCGGCGCGAGCGCATCCGAATAATGTTTTCCAAAAAATACGGGCGCCAGCTCCAATTTTTCATATAGTACTGCGGCTCCAATGTCCAGCGCCCATCGCGCTTGAACATATTGCCCGACTGCTGAAAGCCGTCTTCATCACAAACGTAAATGCGGAAGCAAACGTCATCCAGCTCATCGGCCAACAGTGAAATGAGTTCGTTGAAGCCGCCCGCTTTTTTGTATTTGCCAAGCAGCGCAGCAATTCGTTGCTGAAACTGTTCGGAAATGTGATACAGCGTCTCAAGCTTTTTCTTTTCCTGCTGAATGAAGCGATGGCACTCTTTTCGCAGCAAGTCTTTCAGCAAATCGCGCGGCACGACTTCAGGCCCCGGTTTTGCCAAATAATATCCTTGATAATAGCGGCCGCCATGCCGCCAAGCGTATTGGAGCTGAAAGGAAGTTTCGATATCCTCATACAACAGCGTCGCTCCGATTTTGCGCGCTAGCAACGAAATGGAGTGAACGATTTCTTGGTAAGCTTGGTGGACCGATGTTTTCCGCAATTCGTGCAAATCGATTTTTAAAATGTCAGGCGACAACACGCCGATTCGCTCGAGATGAATGCTATGTTCGGCGATATTGTCAACCGCCACGCGAATGCCATAGGTGCGAATGTACGTCAACAGGTGGCTGAGTTGATCCAAATCGCCTTTAAAATGCTGCTCGTTGATTTCCAACACGATGCGGTCAAGCGCCAGCCCTTTGGCTTGATAAGCAAAAAGCAGCTGCAAAAACGATTCGCCGCGGTCAAGCATCAACAAATTGGCGTCACGGTTGAAAAAGATGAGCAGGGCTTCGTCATCGAGCGACAAAAAATAATCAAGCGCCTTTTTAGTAATCACATCATCGACTTCCATGCGAAACTCTTCCGGAATCGTCTCATCGTGGAAAAACGGACCGAGGCTGACCGGCCCTTCCTCGGTTTGAAAACGCCCGAGCACTTCATATCCGATGACTCCATGCTCATCGGCGCTGAAAATCGGCTGGTAGTGCGGAACGACTTGCGACAAGTTGGCCATCACGTCTAATGCATCCATTTGCGCTCACCTCATTCTCGTCGACCATCTCTGCTTTTATTATAGCACAACGGCTTCGTCGTTCCTGACGGAAAAACAGCGACCGGAACAGACTGTCCTCCTCCCCACCAAACTCGAAACAAAAAGCCTCCCATCCGTTGCGACAAAAAGGATGAGAGGCACGGTTTGGACGCGGATCCGCGCGCTGTCAGCGCGCCGTCGCTTTCGCTTAGCGCTCACCCGCCACCTGCGCTTCGCTTGGAGGCGGAAGCTTCAAGCGGCTTGTGCGTGTTGGCCGAACGGCAAGCCGCACACAAGAACCCTTTACGCTTTCCTTCGCTCGGAAGCGTCCGTTCGAACAATAACCACATCGGTCGGCAATCGTCAACCGACATGTATCCCCCCACCTCCTCATTGGGCGTTGTCCCGTCCATTCCTTGAGGTGGGAGGCTTCGGTCGGAAATGACGTTAAAACGGCCGTCGATTGAGCCATTGGCCGCCGTCGACGGTGATGCAAGCACCGTTGATGTAAGCGGCTTCATCGGAAAGCAGAAACGAAGCGACCGCCGCGATTTCTTCCGGCGTTCCGAGCCGCCCGAGCGGCACGCTTTCCAACGTCATCCGCTCCGCTTCTTCCGACTCCCAAAGCCGCTCCGCTCCTCCGGTGCGCTCAATCGGCCCCGGAGCGATGGCGTTGACGCGAAACCCGTATTTTTTCCCCCATTCGACCGCAAGCGTGCGCGTCATCGCCAACACCCCGGCTTTGGCGCAGGCGGAATGAATGACTCCGGCGCCGGCATGCCACGCGTACGTCGCGATGATGTTGATGATGTTCCCTTTCAAACCGCGCTGAATCCAGTAGTTTCCCACTTCCCGACTGCAGTAAAACGTGCCGTTTAACACGATGTTGATGACGCTGTTCCAGCCGTTGATCGACAACTTTTCCGCCGGACAAATAAAGTTGCCGGCCGCGTTGTTGACGAGGGCATCAATGCGGCCAAACTCGGCGTCAGCCCGCGCGACCATGTCGGCGACTTGCTCCGGGTTGCGCACATCCATCGGGACGGCAAGCACGCGCCCACCGCCGGGCGTTTCCATTTCCCGCTTCGCCTCTTCCAGCGCTTCCGCCCGCCTTCCCGTAATGACGACGTCCGCCCCTTCAGCGACAAACCGCTTCGCCATATACTTGCCCATTCCGCTCGACCCGCCGGTCACAATGACGACCTTTCCATTCATCGTTTTTCCCCTCCTGTGAGTGATGATTCATTCATATTTTCATCATACTACATAATCATTGAATATTCGATATTTTTCTCTGGTTGTCCTTCTCTTTCCTTTTTCGTTATAATAAAACTGCTTATGAAAGGACGGCGACATTATGCCTCACATGGAACCAACCTATATGAACCGACGCGCGTTTTTCAAAAATGGGGCGCGCACTGGCCCCACGGCCGCATTGACGGCGTCTTCCTCCTTTGGTGACGCGCGCTGGAGTGCCGCTCCGTTTCTCGCCCCGCCGGAACTGACCGTTTTTCGCTCGCCTGCCGGTGAGCGTTGGCGAGTCAGTGATCGAAAGCCGCTCAAAGAAAGAGGGGACATAGCGGCTTTTTGGGTTGCAAACGAACAAACGCCGTCGTTGCCCGTCCCTTTCGAAAAAGAAGCCAAGCCGGGCGTCCGTATGCTATAATAGAAAGAAAAAAAGGAGATATGCCGATGAAACCATTGCAATTGTCGGTCGACAATATCGCCAAAGCCATTTTTACGGTCAACCGCCACGCCAAAACGGCATTAAACCCTTCGTTTCTTTATCTGCTCAAGAAAAAAGCCATCGAAAAACTGCTCGCAGAAGGCAAGGCAAAAAAGGTCGGCCTCCATTTTTCCCGCAACCCAAAATACAGCCAACAGCAGTCGGATGTGCTCGTTGCCGTCGGCGATTACTATTTCCACATCCCTCCGACAAAACAAGATTTCGCCGTCCTCCCGCATCTTGGCGCACTCAATGATTCGTACCGCAATCCTCCGGCTCGCATGCCTTTGTCGGAAGCCAAGGCCATTCTCATCGCCTACACCGGATTGAACGAGCCGTTGGAGCGGGCCCCAAAACGGGCGACCAAACCCGTGTTTAGGCGGCTCGGCGACCGCTATTGACCAAAGAACGCTCTCAATGCCCATCGCGATGACAGACCGCTTTGCTCAGACTCCCCTCCGTTCATGTCCTTGATTTCCGATGAAAAAGGGGGTCCCGCTGCTTGGGACACCCTTTTCTTCATGGCGGGGAATTCACGAACCGAACCGTGAACCATGCCAGCGGCAACACCTCAAGTCCGATTAAGCGGACACCCCTTTTCGTTTCATGCTTCCCCATTGCTTTTGCCAGCGAAACGCATCGATGATCCCTTCGCACCGCCACCATGCGGTCAACGGACGGTACCAAAACGTCTCCGTCAATGAAAAGAAAAACAGCCGAACCAAATCCGAGACGTTCGGAAACTTCCGCTCCGTCCATTCCTCAAGCAGCACTGCGGCCGCTGACAAAAGCGAGCCATACAAAACAGAAACAGTCAACAAAAGAAGAGCAAACTCGATGTAGATGGTGCCGAAACACAATGAAAGGATGATCACCATATACCCCACCAGTTCAACGACCGGGCCAAGAAGCTCAATAATCCAAAAATACGGGAGCGACAAAAGGCCGATCGAGCCGTATTTCGGATTGAACAACAAGGCGCGATGCCGCCACAGACTCTCAAGCAGCCCACGATGCCAACGCCGCCGCTGCCGCCGCAAATCGCGGTACGTTTCCGGCGCCTCTGTCCAACAAACGGGATCTGGGATGTAGATGATTTTTTTCGGCTCGTTTTTTTCCCGGGCCAGCCGATGCAGACGGACGACCAGCTCCATATCTTCACCGGCTGTGTCGGCATACCCTCCAGCCTCAATCACCCACGGTTTGGAAAAGACGCCAAACGCCCCGGAGACGATCAGCAGCAAGTTATGACGACTTAAACCAAGGCGGCCGAGCAAAAACGCCCGCAAATATTCAATCGTCTGCATCACTACGAGCGGCTGCCGCGACAACCCAACCTTGACAATCTCACCACGTTCAATCTGACAGCCGTTGGCGACCCGAATCGTCCCTCCGGAGGCGATGACCTCGCCATCGGATTCGAGCATTGGCTTCATCACTTTCAAAAACGCGTGCCGTTCCAAAACCGAATCGCCGTCAATGGAACAAATATACGGATAGCGGGCAGCGTTGATGCCGGCATTCAGCGCGTCAGCCTTCCCCCCGTTTTCCTTGTCAAGAACAAACAAATGCGGATAAGCCGGCGATTGATAAATCGCTTTGACTTCTTTTGTCGCCAGTTGGCGGCGAATGACGAGATAGACCGGGCGAAGTTCGAAATGTTCGATCAGCCGCTCGAGCGTCCGGTCTGTGGAACCGTCGTTAATGACGATCACCTCGTATTGCGGATATTCAATGGCGAGCAAGGAGCGAACCGAACCGACGATGCCGGCTTCTTCATTATAGGCAGGCACAAGAATGGACACCGGCTTGGCGTAGCTGGCTTCAAGCAGCTCTTCATACGGCTCCCAGTCGTCAAGCCGATGGAGGCGGCGCAAATGCCAAAACGACACGACAAGCAAAAACGTATAAAAAGCGACTACCCCGATCATATAAACAAGCACCGCGTTCCCAATGAACGATACAACCGACTGCCAGAACGCCATCATCCTTCCCCGCCTTCCAACCATTGTCGGGCCATATCGCGAGCATAACGGTCATCGGCTTGCTGAGCCGCCCGGTTCAACGCGATGCGGCCACCAGGGAGGCGCGCGAGAGCGGCAGCGGCCTCCGCACGAACCGCAAAGGAGCGGTCGGACAGCCGTTCATACAAAAGCGGAAGCAGCCGTTCTTCGCGGCATCGACCGGCAAGGCGGGCGGCCATCAACCGTTCCTGCCAGTGCGGGGAACTTAGATGGTGCGCAAGCTGACGCGCATGAAGCGGCGCGCCGATTTCCGCCATGGCCTTGAGCGCGCGGACACGGATTTCCAGCTCTTCCGATGCCAGCCGCTCTTGCAAAAACGACTGTTCCTGACGGCGGCGGATGCCGATGATGTCGATCAATGCATATTGGCCTGCCGGCGGGAGCTCGGCAAACCGCCTTTTTACTTGTTGGAGCAGCCTTTCGCTCATATGGCCAAAAATGACGCGGTACGCAAATTCCGTCAGCTCATGTTTCGGTTGAAGCACGTACACGACAACCGGGCGGTAATCAAATTTGGCGAAAATCGTCAATATTTTTACCACTTCCCCTTTGGTAGCGATCCGGGAGCGATATAACCGCTCGATGTCGGCTAGCAGCGCCTTCATCTGCAAATCTTCAATGAAAAACAGCGCGTTCATTCTCTCTCCCCAATGTCGACTTGCCAACCGGCGGCGCAGCCAGCCTTCAAAATATTCTTCGGCAAACGCCCGAATCCTTGCCTGCACTTGCTCCCCTTTCAACAGCGCGGCAAAATCGTCCAGCAGCTCAAGCAGCGCCTCTCGCTCCAGCAACGAAGCCGGCCAAGGGGGCTGTTCCTCATCGCCAAGCAAGTAGCGGAGCAACGGAAGCCGAAGCTGTTCCTTGCCAGCGCGCAGCACCGCTTGGCGCCGGTTTTCCCGCCGCTTGCGCACCATCAAATACGCAAACACCGCGGTCAACGTTCCAAACAAAAAGAAGGTGAGGGAAACGGCAACCTTCAGCGCCATTTACGAATCGAGCCCCCTCAGCAGCCGGCGCAGCCGCGCCTCCAGCTCAAGCCATTTGAACGGCTTGGTCACATATTCATCCACCCCGCGCTCCAACGCATGGGCAATTTCCCGCTCATCGTGGCGCGATGTCAACATCATCACCTTGCATCGCTTCCGCTCTTGGCGGAGGCGTTCAAGCACCTCTAGACCGTCCATTTTCGGCATCACCCGGTCGAGAATCACAATGAACCGCCGACCGTCTCGGTACAGCGGGGACTGCAAAAAGGAAAGCCCGTCGCCAAACTCCTCAATGTCCACTTCCCGCTGTTGTTCAGCCGCCAACTTGCGAACAAGATCAGCAATGACCGCCCGCGCCAGTTCATCATCATCGACAATGGCCACCGCCCACCGCCGCCTGCCCGTTCGCCGGCGCTGGCTTCGCTCTTGGCCGCTATCGTGAGGGGCGGACGGCGCGCCAGCTTCCTCGATGCGATTGCCGCCCTTCTTTTTCGCTTCGTACAACGCGGCATCAGCGAGACGCAGCCAATGATCGAGCGATTCATCAGCTTGATCGCATTCCACCAAACCGGCAGAAAACGTGCACGACAGCCGGAACCCGTCAGCTACGATTTCTTCGCCTTCGAACTGGTGCCGCAGACGCTCAAGCACCGCCCGCGCTTCCTGTTTCGACGTTTGGGCCAGCCAAACGATGAACTCTTCTCCGCCAAAACGAATGACGGTATCCAGGCCGCGCGTATGCTGAAGGAGCACATCAGCCAGTTTCTTTAACACGGCGTCGCCGACCAAATGGCCGAAGCGATCGTTGATCTGTTTGAAATGGTCGAGGTCTAGGAGCGCTAAACAACTCGGCGTGCCGGAACGTTCCAAATCGCTGCGGAGGCGGGCATACACGCGCGGCAAATATTTCCGGTTATAGACGCCTGTCAATTCATCTACCAATACAAGCTCATCAATTTTTCTCTTTTTTTCAATCAACCGGCGGATGCGGATAAACAGCTCATCGGCGGCCGTCGGGGTCACGACATCATCGGCGCCGAGCTCATAGCATTTCAACTGCGTCTCTTTCCGCCCATCGGCGCTGATGACCACAACGGGAAGATACGGGTGCCGTCCGGCGTTCTCCAACAAACTAGCCAACGCAGAAGGTTCCCCGTCTTCCTCGCTAAGACTGACCACGAGGCAGTCCGGACTAAGACAAATGATCGAAGCCGCCGCCTGCTCGAGCGACGGCACCGTGAGCAGCCGCCATGGCGCGGCATCCAGCGCGCGGCAAAGATACGTAAAAAACAGCGGATCATTTCCGCACAGGAGGATCGTCGCTTCCGATTCCTGTTCGCTTTTGATGAGAGGGAGCGGAAAGGGCGTTTCCTTCTCTTCATAGAAACAGCGAAGAAGAGGAGCGATCTCCACCAGCGCTTCTTCAGCCGTCCATTCCTTCTCTTTGCCGCTGTTCACCTGACGGCTCAACCGTTCGGCCTCGGCGGCGATGTCAGGCCGTCCGATCACGGTTGCCGCCCGGCCAACGGCGCGCAAAAACCGGGCGAATTCCCGGCTGGTCAGCGGTCCCGCCTTCCATCGTTCGTACTGCTCCTTCATGCGTGCCAATAACAACGCGGTCGATCGATCCACGCTCCCCCTCCTTTCCGACTATATGTCTGCGTCCAATCGCCAATCCGTCCTTTTTCCTATTACTAATATAATCGATCTGAAGCAAAACATGAAAGAAAATAAACTCAAAACCGCTCCACTTTTCACCGCCATACAAAAAGCCGCTGCTGTCGGCAACGGCTTCGCTCAATACAAAAAATCAAGCAGGCGGCGGTCAGCCAAATTCGTATCGACCGGACACACCTCCGCGTCGCGCCCGTACTGCCACACCCAGACATTGGCGCTGCAAGGCGGGGCGGCCGGCTGGTAGCGCGGCGCTTTTTGCTCTTTCGTCGCCCCCGGCCTTGGTGCGGCGCTCCAAATGACCGCTTGCACGGCCACTTGGTTGTTCCGGCTGACCGCCTCACAATAAGCGGCAGCAAAGTCCCCTTTCGTCGGGTCAGCGTACAGCCCCGGCCGGTACCCGGTCGGATAGAGCGTTTCCACCCAAGCGGCGATCCAAGCAGCGTCTACGGCGAAAAAATCTTCAATGTTGGCAAACAGCAGCTTGTTTTTCGGAATGCCGAGCCGTCGCGCATGGAACACCGCATTGCGCGCCGCCACCTGTCCGCTCGCATAGCCGATCGCCTCGCGAAACGCATTGTAAATGGGCAACACTTTGATGCCGTCGTTGCGGATGCGCGTGATTTCCTCCCGTGTCAACCCTTCCGATACGTTTGGAACCCGAACTAAATAACGGCCCCAAAATTTTGGAGCGCCTAGCTCGGTCCGGACGCATTGCAACAGTTGCTCCGTAACAGACTGAGCCGAGTCGACTCCCCAAATTCCCTTTGCCACCCGTTTCCCTCCTTTGCGATCGCATCGCTATAGCTATGTATATGAAGGGAACCGCTTGGCTTATACGGCTAGGGGCGCCGCTTCCGTTCTTCATCCGCCCAGTCGCTCTTGAGCAGCTGAAACCAACCGTTGCGTTTAAACCAAACGAACATCGTCATACCGATTACGGCCATGATCGCTAATACGGCGAAATAGCCGTATTTCCAACGCAGCTCCGGCATATAGTCAAAGTTCATCCCATAAATGCCAGCGATGAAGGTAAGAGGCATGAAAATCGTCGTGATGGCGGTAAACGTCATCATAATATTGTTCATCCGATTCGAGTTGAGCGACAAATAGCTGTCGCGGATGTCCGCGGTAATTTCCCGGTTCGTCTCAATCATTTCCGACAGCTTGAGCAAATGATCGTAAATATCATGGAAATACAGCTGCCGCTCCTTCATGCGCTGCAGCCGGTCAGAATGGGTGATGCGGTATAACAAATCGCGCATCGGCACAATCGTCCGCCGCAGTTTTGACAAATCGCTGCGAATGTCGAACACTTTTTCAATGATGTCATGAATCGGTTCGTTGTTCGTATTCTCCTCTAAATCGTTCAGCACGTCTTCAATATGGTACAACGGCGGAAAATAATCGTCAACGAGTTTGTCAATGAGCCGATACATCACATGAAACGGTCCCTGCTGAACATCCGCCTCATGTTTGAGCCGCTCCCACACTTCATCGACCGCGTGAATGGCCGACTTATGAAACGAAACGATGAAATTTTGCCCGACAAACAAATCCACTTCCTCAGCCTCGAGCGTCATCCCAGCGATCGCATGGAGAACGACAAACAAGTAGCGGTCGTAAAAATCGAGCTTCGGCCGCTGCACATATTCCAAGCAGTCTTCAATCGCGAGCGGGTGAAAGCGAAAAAACGACGCGAGCAGCTCCGACTCCTCATCCGTCGGCTCATGAAAGTCGACCCAATACCAAGAAACGTCGGGACTGTTGACCATCGTAAGATCTACCCCAGCCAAAATCTCAAATTCTTTTGTCACGATACATGTGCGAATCATTTCCATCACCCTGCCATTGTTTCTTCTTTTTATCATAACCGAAAAGTCTGTTATCGCCCAAGAAAAAACGGGTATTCAAATCATGTAGAGAAAAAATTGACAAAAAATATTTATCGAAATTTTCTTTACATTAGCTTCAAAAACGAGGATAATATAAAAAAGGGAACCATTTCGTTCCCGTATAGGAGGGAATCAACGATGTACGAAAAACAATATCCAAACGAAGGCGCTGTCTTGTTCAACCAACCGGAAGAAAAAAGCAGCTACGGACCGATCGCCGAACAGGTGCTAAACGAAGCGATTTTCCAATTTCAGCGAAAAAAATTAATGGAGCAAATCGACGAGGCGCTCGCCGCCGGCAACAAGCCGCTGTTTTTGCAGCTTTCCGCCCAATACAATGACTTGTTGAAAAAATACGGCGCGTAAAAAGGAGCGAACGAAATTGGAGTGTGAATCATCCATCGCAACGTAGGCCCCATTTCCGTCTGCGGAAACCACCCAAACGGAAATGGGGCTGATTTTCGTTTTTCCGTTTGCGTTGAACAATGATACAATAGAGAAAAAAAGAAAGGTGGACACGCCATGAAACACCTCATTCAGCCACGCGTCCAATCCATCCAAATATCAGGCATCCGCCAGTTTTTCAACCTCGTCGCCGGCCGACCAGGAGTGATCTCACTGACGATCGGCCAGCCCGACTTTCCAACGCCCGAACATGTCAAAACCGCCGCCCAGGAAGCGATCGCCGCTGATTTCACCACGTACACCGCCAACGCCGGGCTGCTTGAACTGCGCCAAGCGGCTTGCCAATTCGTCGCTGACAAGTACGGCCTCCGCTACACGCCGGACGAAGTCATCGCCACCGTCGGCGCCAGCCAAGCGCTTGATATCACGTTCCGCACCATTTTAGAAGAAGGGACGGAAGTGCTCCTTCCCGCGCCGGTCTATCCCGGCTATGAGCCGCTCATCCGTTTGTGCGGGGCAAAACCGGTGTACATCGACACAAGGCCAAACGGGTTCCGTCTGTCGGCTGAGCTCATTGCACCTTATTTGACGGAAAAGACGCGCTGCGTGATCCTTCCCTATCCATCCAACCCAACAGGGACGGCGCTGTCGGCTGAAGAGCTGGCCCGCATCGCTTCGCTTTTGAAAGGACGGCCGATTTGGATCGTGTCTGATGAAATTTACAGCGAGCTCGTCTATCGCGGACGCCACCGCTCGATCGCCGAATGGCTGCCGGAGCAGACGATCGTGATCAACGGCTTAAGCAAATCGCACTCGATGACCGGTTGGCGCATCGGTTTCGTCTTCGCCCCGGCGTTCGCCGTTGAACAAATGATCAAAGTGCACCAGTACAGCGTCTCGTGCACATCATCGATCAGCCAAAAAGCGGCGCTCGAGGCGCTCACCGCCGGCAAAAACGACGCCGAGACGATGCGCGCCGCCTATGCAAAGCGGCTTGAGTACGCCTACGGTCGTCTCACCGCCATGGGGCTGCCGGTGGAAAAGCCGGACGGGGCGTTTTATTTGTTTCCGTCGATTGCCGCCTTTGGCATGTCTTCGTTTGATTTCGCCCTCGATGCCGTCGAAAACGCCGGCGTCGCCCTCGTTCCCGGCAGCGCCTTTTCCGACTACGGTGAAGGCCACGTCCGACTGTCGTACGCCTATTCGCTCGATGTGTTAAAGGAAGGACTCGATCGGCTCGAGCGGTACATTCAACAAAAACGGCGGCGGCCGTAATGGGACGCGATCCACACCGGTTCTTTTTTAACATAATTCCGAAAGAAGTCTCCCACTTCAAGCAAAACGAAGTGGGAGTAGTTCACAGCTTGTTCCTCCTAACAGCCAAAACAGAGGCTAGTCGATACATCGCGAAAGAGGCCGGTGAAAAACGGTTGTTTCTTTTAAGCAATGGGGAATCGTTTGAAAGGCGATCCTAATGCGACAAGGCTTTTCTATTGGAGAAACGCGCTTGATCAGCGGCTTGCTCCCTTCAATGACCGGTCTCCTAAGAGGCCGGTGATGTACTCGTGCTTTTCCATCTCATTTCTCAACGAGAAAAACCTTGTTGCATCGGTCTGTTTTTTCACTCATTCTTCCATTGATGAAGGGAAGCAGCGACGTTTCACCAGCCTTCTAAACGTAGCTGGCGGATGCCGACTACGTTCAGGAAGTTGCGGGTGTCCAGCTCCGTGTCTGGACACCCTTTTCGTTCCTTATGGCACAAGCAGCAGCTTGCCGTGCGTTTTCCGCTCTTGAAGAAGTTTGTGTACCATCGGCGCCTGCTCAAGCGGGTAGACGCCGCCGATCGTCAGCTGCAAGCTCCCATCTTGCACCCATGAAAGCAATTCGCGCAAACTTTGTTCGTACAGCGCCCGCTTTCGCATGATTTGCGGCAAAAAGAAACCGATGACGGACCAGTTTTTCGCCATGAGACGAACCGGATTGAGACGCGTCATCTCTCCGCTCGCCGCCCCGTAGACGACAAGACGGCCGAACGGAGCGAGGCAATCGAGCGTCTGATGAAAGACATCGCCGCCCGCCATTTCCAAGGCGACATCGATGCCGCGGCCACCGGTCGCCTCCATCACGTCCGCGGCCCAGCTGTCTTTTGTATAATCAATGGCAACATCAGCGCCAAGCTGTTGGGCGAGCGCCCGTTTTTCCTCCGTACTCGCCGTGGCGATGACCGTTTTGGCGCCGAACCGTTTCGCCAGCTGGACGGCGATCGTTCCAACGCCGCCGGCAGCGGCGTGAACGAGCACGGTTTCTCCTTCCTCTAAGCGGCCCATCGTTTTGAGAATATGGTAGGCGCTCAGCCCTTGCACCGGCAAAGCCGCCGCCTGCCGAGCATCCATGCCGTCCGGAAGCGGCACGACCGCCCGCTCGTCAACAGCGACACACTCGGCGTAGCCCCCCGACTCAATCAACGCAACGACGCGCTGCCCTGGACGGACCGTTTGCACCTCCGGACCAACTTCGCAAACAACGCCGGCCACCTCCGTCCCCGGTATGAACGGAAGCGGCGTCGGCACCACGTAGCGCCCTTCCCGCCGGGCTGTATCGGCATAGTTGACACCGATCGCTTCGGCTTCGATCAATACTTGCCGACCTGTGGGCTTCGGCCGTTCTCCTTCGCAAACACGCAAGACATCGGGCCCACCGTATTCAACGAATTGGACAAATTTCATGACGATCTCCCCTCTTTCATGAATTTTGTTGGCGCGATATCGCGCAGCTCCAAACCGAACGATCCTCGTTCAAGTTTCGGAACGGAAGAAAGCGCCCCGTGCCGGTTAATGTAATCCACTTCTGATTCCAAACCGTACGCCGCCATCCAGCGGCCGACGCGCGCGGCGAACAATACTTCTTTCGCCCTTTCTTCCCCCGAATATTGCCGGTAAAAGAGCCATGCGGCCATCGCGCTGTCAGACAGCTTTGTCGCATCGATCCCTTGCTCGACGAGGCAATGCACGAAATAGCCGGCGCCGTAAAAGTCTTCGAGGCAAAAACGACCCGACGAGCCGGAGCAGATGGCGATAATCGTTTTGTCGCGATGCCACCGGCAAACATGCTCGCTGACCGCCGGGCTGTTCAGCAAACTCGCCGTGTATACCGCGCTCGCCGACTGCGCTTTATGAACCGCCACCGTGCCGTTGGTCGTCGACAACACGACCGTTTTCCCCGGGCAGATCGTTTGCAAAAACAGCGGCGCCGGGGGATGGAAGCCATCGATCGTCCGTCCCTCCCGTTCACCGACGAGCTCATAACTTTTCTCCGGCAAGTGAATCGCGACCGCCTTCGCCTCCTCGGCGTCGCGCACCGGGATCACCGAACGAGCGCCGGCCGAAAGCGCGGCGGCAATCGATGAGGTGGCAAGCAAAATGTCAAACACAACAGCAACTTTCCCATCAGCGAGCGCCGTCTCATCAATGTCTTCCTTGCGCAGCACGACATGCACGTTTGTCATCACGCTGCCTCACCGCCCCGTCGCCAGCTGCCATGCATGCTCGATAAGCGCGTCGACAAACTGGCCGAAATGGTGAAACCGCTCATCGTTCGTCTGCCCGCGGCGATAACGATAATAAATTTGCTGGCAAATGACCGCTAATTTAAAGTAGGCAAACGTCAAATACACGTGCACGTCGGACACATCGCGGCCGCTTTTTCTCGCGTACGCGTCAATAAACTGTTCGCGCGTGTAAAATCCAGGCCGGACGGTAGCCGGTGCGCGACCAAATCCATTTTTCACAAGCGGCGGATCATCCTCTTCAATCCAATAGCTCATCGCCACCGCCAAATCGGCCAGCGGATCGCCGACGGTCGACATTTCCCAGTCAAACAAGCCGACCATGTTAGTGATATCATCTTTCGCAAACATAGCATTGTTCATCTTAAAATCGTAATGAATGACCGTCGCCTCCCGCTGCGGCGGAATGTGGGAAGCGAGCCACTTCGTCAGCGCCTCAGCCGCTGGAACATCGTCGGTTTTCGCCCGCTCATACCGCTGAATCCATCCGTGCACTTGACGCTCCATAAATCCTTCCGGCTTGACCATGTGCACCAACCGCGTTTTCGTATAATCGATTTGATGGATGCGAACTAACGTCTCGACCATCGTTTCGGAAATGCCGCGGCAGACGTCTTCTGTCGGCACAACGCCGTCCGGAAAATCGTCGTCAATGACAACGCCATCACGCCGCTCCATCACGAAAAAGGAGCTACCGATGATCGACTCATCGTCACAAAAATACAGCGGCTTCGGCGCCAGCGGAAAGAGCGGATGGATTTCGGCAAGCCATGTGCTCTCCCGCTTCATATCATGCGCTTTCGGCGGCACCGGGCCAAGCGGCGGCCGGCGCAGCACCGCCTCCCACTCCCCGCAGCGGAGCAAATACGTCAAATTCGAGCGACCGGCGGAAAATTGCCGAATCTCCAGCTCCCCATCCGGCATGTCCGGCAGCACTGAGCGCAAAAACGCGGCCAATTTTCCAACCGGCAATTCTTCACCTTTGCGCACCGGAATAATGGCGCTCATTTCCCTCTCCCCCTTTTGGCGAGCGCGTTTTGTTTGGTCAAACATCGACAGACGAGCGACATGAACGGCGACCTTGACTTCTATGGCAGGCGCATGGTGCTTGTTAAGACGCCGGCCCCATCCCATCGATCAAAATGGTGATCATCTGTTTGGCCACTTCCGCATCAGTCAGCCCGCCGTCCGGGCGAAACCAATGGTAACTCCAATTGGCCGCCCCGAGCACCGTGAGCGCGGCAATCGATGGCGACAAATCGCGGCGCAGTTCGCCGCTTTTCATTCCATCCTCAATTAACGCCTGCAGCTGATAGCGAAACAAATCGCGCTTTTCCTTCACTTTTTGCAAATGCTCCTCGTTCAAATGTTTCATTTCGCGGAAAAAAATGCGCGCTTGCCGCCCTTGGCGCTCAACGTTGTGAATAAGCATATACACAATGGCATACAGCTTTTCCCGCACCGATCGCCGCCCGTCATTGATAATGCGCTGCTGTTCGCGAAGCAGCCCTTCAATGTAGCGAAGATGAATATCCATGAGCAGCTCTTCTTTACTTTTGAAATAATAGTAAAACGTCCCTTTCGTTACCCCAAGCGCGTCGACAATATCTTGAATCGACGTTTCGCTGAACCCGTTTTGCTCAAACAGTTCAATGCTGGCAGCGATAATCTTTTCCCTCATGTTCTCCCACCTCTTGCCCTGCGTCATCACTGCCAGCTATTGTACCATAAAATGGCCCGTCTTGCCGGGGGTGTTCGTGATGGCGACGTACATCGTCGGCACGCCGGGGAACACGGTCGGCTGCTTGTCGTGGATCGTCTCGAGCACTTCTTTCAGCTCAAAGCGTGGCAACAAAATGTTTTCCGCCCCTTGGTAAATCGCCAAGTTCATGCCGGACGTCATCGCGAATACGTGGAACAACGGAATGATGGTTAAATACCAATATTTTCCAAATTCAAACATTCCTTTGAAAAATTCGGCGCACTGCAAGACGTTGGCAAAAATGTTGCGGTGGGTGAGCATCGCCCCTTTCGAGCGCCCTGTCGTTCCGCCTGTGTATTGCAACACAGCGATATCATGCGCCGGCTCGATCGGCACCGGGCGCACTTGTCCATCCCCTTGGGCCAAAAACTGTTCAAACGTCACATCGCCTTCAGCGAGCGGGACAGAAGCCGGCGCCCCGAACTGGACAGTGACCGCCCGCTTGACGGCCGTCTCTTCTCTCACGGCCGCTAGACGCGGATAAAGCGGCGCGTAAATGACGATTATCTCCGCCCCCGAATCATTGAGCAAGTACGAAAGCTCACGCTCAACGAGCATCGGACTCACTTGGGTGACGATGGCGCCCGCCTGCAAAATGCCGTAGTAAGCGATGACGTATTGCGGGCAGTTTGGCAGCATGATCGCGACCCGATCGCCTTTTTGCACTCCGAGCGCTTGCAGGCTAGAAGCGAAGCGGTTGACCGCCGCGGCGAGCTCAGCGTAAGTGATCGTTTGGCTGTAAAACGTCAGCGCCGGCTGAGCGCCAAATTCCGCCGCCCGTTCATGCAGCACCTCGCACACCGTTTTGTTCGGAATCTCGATATGAAACGACACATGTTCCGGATAAAGAGACAACGCCCGTTTTTCGCTCATTATTTTTTTCCCCCTTCCATTTTGGATTACATTCCAGCAGCATGGCTGCCGCCATCAACGACAAGAAGCGCGCCGGTGACAAACGCGGAGGCCGGAGAGGCCAAGAACAGGACCGCGCCTTTTAAGTCATCGTCGCCGCCGAAACGGCCGAGCGGCGTATGCTCGAGCACTTTTTGGCCGACATGCTGAAGGACGACTTGGGACATTTTCGTCGGGAAAAAGCCCGGCGCTACCGCGTTGACGCGAATGCCGTGTTTTCCCCATTTGGCGGCCAAATCTTTCGTAAACGTAATGACCGCCCCTTTGCTCGTGTTGTAGCCGATCGTATTCAAAATGTCCGGATGCGTGCCGCCAAGACCGGCGACCGACGCGATATTGACAATGGCGCCGCCCGTTTGTTTGGCGATCATCACCTTGCCGACCGCCTGGCTCATCAAAAATGTGCCGGTGACGTTGACGTTGAGCACCTTTTGCCATGCCTCAAGCGGCATTTCCTCGACCGGCGCCCCCCACGTCGCCCCGCTGTTGTTGACCAAAATGTCGATGCCGCCGAACTCGTTGACGGTCGTTTCGACAACGTGTTTGACATCCTCCGGATTCGTCACATCGCACCGCAATGCGAGCGAACGGACGCCGAGCTGTTCGAGCTTTTCTTTCACCTGCTCGCACGCCTCAACCTTGCGCGAGCAGACGACGACGTTCGCTCCGGCTTCAGCGAGGCCGATGGCGATTTGCTCACCGAGCCCGCGCCCACCGCCCGTCACGATGGCGGTTTTTCCTTCGATTTTGAATAAATCCAGCACATGCATAAGCTCCTCTTCCTCTCCCTTATGGTTGGTATTGCCGCAATTCAAGCTTCGCCACTTGCTCTTTGTGCACTTCGTCCGGCCCGTCAGCCAAACGAAGCGTGCGCGAGTTCGCCCACATCGCGGCAAGCGGAAAATCGTTGCTCACCCCGGCGGCGCCAAACGCCTGAATGGCGCGGTCGATGACGTTGAGCGCGACATTGGGCGCGACCACTTTGATCATCGCAATTTCTTTGCGCGCCGCTTTGTTGCCGACCGTATCCATCATGTACGCCGCCTTGAGCGTCAACAGGCGCGCCTGCTCGATCTCGATGCGCGACTGGGCGATCCACTCGCGGATGACGCCGTGCTCGGCGAGCGGTTTGCCGAACGCCACCCGCGACTGCACGCGGCGGCACATCAGTTCAAGCGCCCGCTCCGCCGCCCCAATCAAGCGCATGCAATGGTGAATCCGCCCCGGACCGAGCCGGCCTTGGGCAATGGCGAACCCTTTTCCTTCGCCCCAAATGATGTTTTCCTTCGGCACGCGCACATGGTCATACGTAATTTCGGCATGCCCGTGCGGCGCATGGTCAAAGCCGAACACCGGCAGCATCCGCTCGATTTTCACGCCCGGCGTATCAAGCGGAACGATGATCATCGACTGCTGTTCATGTTTTGGCGCATCGGGGTTCGTCTTTCCCATGACGATGGCGACTTTGCAGCGCGGGTCGCCGGCCCCGGATGACCACCATTTCCGTCCGGTGATGACATACTCATCGCCGTCGCGAACGATCGAAGCGCGAATGTTTGTCGCATCGCTCGACGCCACATCCGGCTCCGTCATCGAAAAGCACGAGCGGATTTCTCCGTTCAAGAGCGGGATAAGCCACTTTTTCTTTTGCTCCTCGGTGCCGTAGCGGACGAGCACTTCCATGTTGCCGGTATCGGGCGCATTGCAGTTGAACACTTCCGGGGCGATGAGCGAGCGACCCATGATTTCGCAAAGCGGCGCGTACTCGACATTCGTTAATCCCGCGCCGTATTCGCTGTCTGGCAAAAACAAATTCCAAAGCCCTTCTTCTTTCGCCTTTTCCTTCAATTGTTCGATGATCGGCGGCACGCCGGCCCATCTCGACTCTTGGGCGTTCAGCTGCTCCTCATACACCTTCTCGTTCGGATAAATGTACTCTTCCATGAAAGCGCTTAATTTTTTGATCAACTCTTTCACTTTGGGCGAATAGGAAAAGTCCATCTGCTCCCCTCCTTTTATACTAACCGGTTGGTATGTCCTCTTACTACTACTATACCTTACCAAGAAACCATATTCAATATTTTTTGACGAATAATCACTGCACTCTCCGTCGGTCTGAACGGCTTTCCCCACGCCAACGCCGGCCTTCTAGCAGGACCGGGACTGAATCGAACATCCCGCTTCCGAGCATCGTTTCTCTCATCGAAAAACCTCGTAGCATCCGGTTTTCGTTTTCACCCGTTTGCTCATGGACGGGGAAAAACCACTGGTGTTCACCAGCTTGCTAGCGGCCAAACAGCAGCAAGCCCTAGCATTCGTCGCGCCTTAGGGGCAACGGACGCTAGGGCAGCCCAAAACGCGCGCCATCATTCTGACGCGTACCGTTTGTACAACGCCTGCGTGCCGCTGTTTTCCTCGCCGGCTTGTGCCAGCTCCTCGTAAAGCCGCTTCGCAAGCGCTAAGCCCGGCAGCGGCAAGTTCATCCGCTCCGCTTCTTCAAGGGCAATGTTCATATCTTTGAGGAAATGCTTCACGTAAAATCCGGGGGCAAAATCGCCAGCGAGCATGCGCGGCGCCAAGTTGCTCAGCGACCAGCTGCCAGCCGCTCCCTTGGAGATGCTTTGCAACACTTTCATCGGATCCAATCCCGCCCGCTTGGCATAGGCGATCGCCTCGCACACCCCGATCATGTTCGTGGCAATGGCGATTTGGTTGCACATTTTCGTGTGTTGGCCAGCTCCCGCTTTCCCTTGCAAAATGATGTTAGTTCCAAGCCGCTCAAGGATCGGTTTGCACGCCAAAAACACGTCTTCGTCACCGCCAACCATAATCGTCAACGTTCCTTCGCGCGCGCCGATGTCGCCGCCGGACACCGGCGCGTCCAATGCATGAACGCCTTTTCGCTTCGCCGCTTCGTAAATCGATTGCGCCAGCGTCGGCGTCGATGTGGTCATATCGATGACGTATGTTCCCGGCCGCGCGTTCTCCAAAATGCCGCCTTCACCGAAATACACTTGCTCGACATCGCGCGGATAGCCGACCATCGTCATCACGACATCCGCCTCCCGGGCCAAATCAGCGACCGTTTCCTTCCATGCCGCCCCCTCTGCCAGCAAGTCGTTTGCCTTTTCTTTCGTTCGCGTATAGACGAGAAGGGGATAGCCTGCTTTTAGCAAGTGGCGCGCCATGCTTTTCCCCATCACACCAAGTCCGATAAACCCGATTGTTTTCATGTTGTTTCTCCCCTCCGATCCGCTTTGGCGGGTGTTGGTCAAGGGCGAGTCTAGCTTTTCCACCTATCCCCCATGCTCAATGGGATCGTGCAGATTTCATGACCGTTTTGCCGCTACCGATCCGCTCGGCTTAGATGGCCTTCACCATGCCCCCATCGACAATGAGCGCCTGCCCGGTAACATACGAGTTCGCCTCTGACAGCAAGAAAACGACGATGTTGGCAAACTCTTCGGGAGTTCCGTAGCGACCGAGCGGAATGGCGCTTTTCATGCGCGCTTCCATCTCTTCTTTCGTAATGCCTAGTTTCTCGGCGTTCACCTTGTCCAAAAAGGCGACCCGTTCCGTCGCGATTCGCCCTGGGGCCACCGTATTGATCAAAATGCCATCCGGAGCGAGCTCCCCAGCCAACGTTTTCGTCAGCCCGACGATGCCGGTGCGGAACGTGTTGGATAAAATCAAGCCCGGAATCGGCTCTTTGATCGATGAGGAGGTGATGTTGACAATTTTTCCGCCCTTTTTCTTCAAATAAGGAAGCGCTTCGCGAATGAGCCGAATATAACTCAATAAATTGAGCTCGAACGCATATTGCCAGTC
The DNA here is from genome assembly GCF_001587475.1 of Geobacillus sp. B4113_201601. NCBI lineage: Bacteria > Bacillati > Bacillota > Bacilli > Caryophanales > Anoxybacillaceae > Geobacillus > Geobacillus sp. B4113_201601. The sequence goes on along the minus strand of NZ_LQYX01000121.1, from coordinate 7,465 downwards.
TTCGTCGCTCACCGTTTCAAACGTCCCCGCGGGGGGACCGCCGGCGTTATTGACGAGCAAATCGATCGTCCCAAACGTCTCCACTGTTTTGGCGACCAGCTGGCGAATCTCGTCCGCTTTCGTCACATCGGTGCGCACGTAAGCGACGCGCCCCTTATGTAACCCGTTCAGCTCCTCAGCAACCTGCTGCAGTTTTTCTTCGCTTCGGCTCGTGATCATCACGTTCGCCCCTTCGAGCACAAGCGCCCGGGCGATCGCCTTGCCGAGCCCTTGGCTTGAGGCGGCAACCAACGCCGTTTTTCCCGCCAATCCGAGTTCCATCGTCATCCCCCCAAAAAAATCATCGCAAGTCATAATATTCGCGGCTATGCTCGATTTTCCTTCTTTCGCCCCGCGAAAAAGCGGTCACGACTCCATACTCGTGAAATGAAGAATGGTCTTTGCGCCTCACCAAGAATATTGCATCCTTTCTGGCGAACGTTCTGCGTCGCTGTAGATGGGCAACTAAACGACCATAGACAAAGACCATTAGACAAACATCGTTTCCTCATTTAATTCTCCCCCTTGCTCCTGTATAAACACTTGAAAAGCAATATCAGGCTGTAGATGAGCATTTTTTATTACAATCATTTCCATTCTCTGAGAGACAAACAGGGTACCCCTTAGGCGACATGGAGCGGTTTTTTGATCACATCAATGGGAATCTCTTGCTTCGCGGCATCGTAGATGAACTCGACGATGCTGTGTCCTTTTCGAGACCGAAGAAGCTCCAGGCCGGAAGAGAGGTCTTGTTGAGATTCCGCGATGCTGTATACGCAGGCGAACAGCACCACGGCCCAATACCGTTTCACCGCCCGAACGTGGCGAACACGGTCCCACCTGACTTCAGCTGGCCTTTGGCCTGCCGGAAAACGCATTCGATCGTCCAGCGCTGGGTATCGTAACGCAAGATGTCTTCGTCACTCAGCTCCCGGTCGGTGCTCAAGACGACATGGAGATGATCCGGCGTCATCCGTTGATCCGCCTTCCAAGCCAGCAGCACCACCGCATCCTCGAGGCCATGGATTGCTCCCTCGTAGCGATACACGCGGTAACGCTCGTTCCCCACCGTGACGAGGCAGGTGTCGTTGAACTCA
>NZ_LQYX01000121.1:5891-6319 GCF_001587475.1 Geobacillus sp. B4113_201601 | reverse complement strand
ATAGCGGGCAAACTCCTTCGCTTGGATGGCGATGCCTTTCGGGTAGAGAATCCGGTTCGTCTTGAGCATGGCGATGGCATGGAATCCTTGTTTCACGCAGGCTTCGATGAGCGCTTGGGACGGATACTAGGAATCCATGAGCACATACACCGGCTGAGCCCGCTTCCCCTTGAGCGAAGAAAGCATCTCGATCGCTAGGTCGATCTTGCTTCTTCCCGCCGTCTTGTCATACAGACGAAAGGCGAACGGAAACGCTTGGGTGAAGGTGTGCACCATCAGCCAAACAAGCGAATGCCCCCAGACCCATTGATGATCGCTGTGAGAGAAATGCCAGTCACACCCTTGGATGGCATGGACAGCCCGTGACGAAGGCTTCGTTTTTTGGCAAATGGGATCATCAATCGAAACAAAAAGGGATTCATTCTCCT
>NZ_LQYX01000121.1:0-5881 GCF_001587475.1 Geobacillus sp. B4113_201601 | reverse complement strand
CCAGGCGTTCGATCTGGCGAAGGATCCATTCTTGCAGCTTCTCAAGCAGTTTTTCCTCGTTCCAAGGGCTTTTCGTAAAAAAGTGGCTCAATGTCGTTCGATGATTCGGGTGAAAACTCCAGTACCGGACATCCGTCAATGTCCCCGAACATCCCTTGGTAGTTAAGGCGTCGACAAGGTGAACGAGAGGCTTGATGACCGGCTTCGAGAAATCAAGCGCCAATCCCAGCATCATGAAAAACTTGTGGATTCCTTGATGATGTGCTCATCGATTCATGAGACATGAACCTCCTTGTGTGAACGGATTTGAGCACATCTATTTTACTCAAGGAGCTGGGTTCATGTCTCCTTTTTGGTTTAGTTGTCAATTTGTGTTAGCAAATTTGCTTATCTACAGTAAAATGAGTTTATTGTTGACAAAATCTATTAAAAATAATATAATTTTCAATGAAAAATCAAAAAAATAGATCTTAACCAAAAGTTTTACTTGACTGTTTCAAAACATGCCTTTCCCTCTTTGTCTCTTAGGGCATGGAAATTAATGTGATGAAAAATGCTCATCTACAGTATATAGTAAGTTGAAATTTTGTTTTACATCCGCTGATTCCTCTCATATCAACTTGCACTTAGATGAAACCCGCAACGAAAAATCGGAAATTCTTTATTGCAACTTATATAGTATTTACTTTTAAACTTATATTAATTTTGGGAGGATATAATTTATGTTGGCCAAAACTGAAATAATTTTAGAAGGCTGGTGAAAAACAGCTGTTTCCCCTGCTCAATGGATGAACATGTGAAAAAAAGTACTGATGCTACAAAGTTTTTCTATTTGAGAAATGATGCCGGGAAGCCCCATGTTCCCTTAAATCACCAGCCCCTTAGATCAACATGAAATAAAAAGGAGAATGGAGGAAGGGAGATTAAAAGATTGGGAGTTAGAATGCTATCTGAATTTTAGGAATAATATCCTAGATAAGGAACATCCTTACCCATGTTATTTTGCAGTAGAAGCTGAGAAAAAGGGACTATCCAGATATATTTTTGTACAATCAACATCCGATGAAAATGAACTCTTAAGGTTAAGAGATGGTTTGTATGAATACATTAAGACATATAGAAATATTGGAAAACGCACAACTTTAGTCGCATTTTTTAAACCACCGACAGAAAAAGTGTATGCAGAATACTACAAAAAACAATTTTGGAAAGTGTTACAGTTTTTAATGGATCATGATCTTGAACCTTGGTGTACAGATATCCCTGAAGATCCAAACCATCCTAAGTGGGAGTATTGTTTTGGGGGAGAACCTATTTTTGTTGTCTGCAGAGCTCCTATTTATCATGCAAGAAAAAGCAGATACACAGCTAATGGGCTTGAAATTACTTTCCAACCGAGAGGTACACTTGATGATATTACTGGGGATACTCCAAAAGGTCAACAAGTAAGAGAAATTATTAGATCCAGATTAAAACAATACGATGCAATTCCTCCTCATCCAGATATAGGCGATTATGGAGACCACCATAAAAGAGAATGGAAACAATATATATTACCTGATATCAATGAAGAAAGTTTAATGAGATGTCCATTAAAAAGGAGAGATTAAATAGATGCTAAATGGTTTTTTTGCTTCGATTCTTCTCGGCTTATCTTTATCCATTCCTATTGGGCCTATTAATGTAGAAATGGTGAAGCGGGGAATAAAATATGGGTTTTTTCATTCATGGGTTGTTGGATTGGGAGGAATGTCAGCGGATATTGTCCTAATGTTTGCAATCTTTTTTGGTTTAGCCGCTTTTTTAACCAAGTCCGTTGTACAGCTTATCATGTGGCTCTCTGGTTTCTTTATTTTATGTTATTTGGGTTACGACAGCATAAGGGAAGCATTTAAAAAAATTGAAATAAGTGGGGAGGTTAACAAAGAAGGTTTGTTCAAATCATATCTTTCAGGATTCTCCATTGCTATATCGAATCCACTCAATATTGTCTTTTGGGTTAGCATCTATGGATCGGTATTAGCTATGGAATTGAACTCTGTGGAAAAGTATCAGGCACTTGCTAAAAGTAGCGCCATATTTTTGGGTATCGCATTATGGGATTTGACAGTAGCACTATCTGTACATTTCGGAAGAAAAATGATAAGTGAAAAGTGGTTAAAATGGCTATCAGTCGCAGCAGGAATCACATTAATTGGCTTTGGTATAAGCTTTGCATATAAAGCATTTCAAACATTTTTACATATGGTTTGATGTAAATGAAGAGAGGTATTCGCCACGCACCCCCGCTGGGCCTGCTTCCCCTTGAGCGAAGAAAGCATCTCGATCGCTAGGTCGATCTTGCTTCTTCCCGCCGTCTTGTCATACAGACGAAAGGCGAACGGAAACGCTTGGGTGAAGGTGTGCACCATCAGCCAAACAAGCGAATGCCCCCAGACCCATTGATGATCGCTGTGAGAGAAATGCCAGTCACACCCTTGGATGGCATGGACAGCCCGTGACGAAGGCTTCGTTTTTTGGCAAATCGTATCATCCATCGAAACAAAAAGGGGTTGATTCTCCCGTTTGGCGATTCGCTGGATGCGCTGAAGGATCCATGGCTGGAGTTTGCGAAGCAACGTCTCTTCATCCCAAGGGCTTTTCGTAAAAAAATGGCTGAGCGTCGTTCGATGGTTGGGATGAAAACTCCAGTGATGGACATCGGTCAACGTTCCCGAACATCCCTTGGTACAGGGCATCGACAAGATGAACGAGAGGCTTGATGACCGGCTTCGAGAAGTAAAGCGCCAACCCAAACGTCATGAAAAATGGGTGGATTCCGTGATGATGTGCTCATCGGTTCCTAAGACATGAACCTCCTTGTGGGTAGTTTGAGCACATCTATTTTACTCAAGGAGCTGGGTTCATGTCTCCTTTTTTGTTTGGTTGTCAATTTATGTTAGCGAATTTGCTCATCTACAGGTTCTTGTTTAATCACTTTACATTCTGGCAATCCTAGTGGTATCGAAAGCACTTACGAGACCTCCTTCATGTTGATTTCACCGCTAACATTATTGCCAGGATCTCGTCAGTGCTTTCTCTTTTTTGTCACTAAATCACAAAATTTGGTGATGAACCTAAAAAACTAAGCAGATATCATATCTGCTTAGTCGGAAAAAAGATGTCTATATTCAAGTGCATCCGTTATAGGCAAATTTCTTAATGTAGGCATTACTAACCAATATATAGAAACGAATACCATGGCAATACTGCCAAAAATAAAGATAATCCAACTGCCAATAAAAGGAGCCATTGTGCCTCCAGTTAAAGATCCTAATGGTGCAGCAATAGATATTGCCCCCACAATAAAAGAGAAAACCCTTCCTAGTAAATCACTAGGTACAATTTTCTGCAGAGAAGAGAGGAACAAGACATTTGTTATTCCTATTGCTACATAACTTCCTCCAAACAAAATAACAGAAAGTAAATGAATATTGGTAATACCTGACAAAAACCAACTTAATCCTGAACAGAAAAATCCGATAATGGTTACCTTACCTAAAGGAAATTGACTAAAAAACGAACTAATTGTAGACCCTATCAATAACCCAAAAGACATTGCCGCCAAATACCATCCATAAATATCACTTCCCCCACGATAAACAGCGTATTCCGGTAATATGGCTGATACAGCCCCGATGATAAAATTTGCTAAAATTGCAGCTAACAAAAATTTTGGGATCAATGAACCTTTTATAAACTGATATCCGTTTTTCAAATCCGCTTTATAGTTTTCCCACTTATCTTTTAAAGAAAAGTCCCTTTCCAAATCCTTCTCTTCTAAATCTGTTTTCGGTATTTTTATGTAAAAAAACAAAAGCATGGCTATAAAAAATGTTACTGAACCTAACATATAAACAAACACAGTTCCGATAAGTGCAATAATCGCTCCAGATATTCCTAATAAAATAACATCGAGTAGTTGATAGGTTGCATTCATTATTGAATTAGCTTTTGTTAAATATTTTTCTTCGACAATCGTTGGCAATATGGCTGCATGTGTCGGATAGACAAATTGCTGAATGATAGATGCAATCGGATTAATAATCAGGACGAGCCAAACAGAAAGTACTCCCAAAAAGTGAGCAAGGGGAATTACTAGTAACAATATCGCTTGAATCATTTGCGTGTAAATAAGTATGGACTTGTATCTTTCTTGCTTAATCAATGGACCAACGAAAAATTGGAGGATTAATGGCGCCATCGTTAAAAAGCCGCTCAAACCAGTATAGAAACTATTTTGCGTTAAATCATAAATCAACCACATCGATGCGACTGCATATAAACTATCCCCTATATTCGTAAAAATTCTTCCGGAAACCAAGAATGCGAAATTTTTATTCCACACACTATCCCTCCTTAATATCACTAAAAATATAATCACTAACCCGTGGTGCTAGTTGAGCGTTAGAACTCAACTAGCCCGAGTGTGACCAGCGAATAGGCTAACCATATGCCATCGAGCGCTACTTCAAATCCGATCATGGAATTCGCTCGAATCTGTGTGATCCGGTATTGGTCAACCAGAACCGAGAACACCGTCTCGATCACTTTGCGTTTTTGTTGGATCCACTTCTCCCATGCCTCGGACGGGCGATGTTTCTGGTTTTTTCGAGACGGAGTCCAAAGCGCCATTTGGTATTCTTCGTACAGCTTTTTTGCCACTCACGGCTAATGAACCCTTTGTCCCCGAGGTGATAGGGGGTGAGGAATTTGAGTCATCACGCTTTCAGCGGCGATCCGATCATGGCAGGACGCTTCCGTCACCACATAGCCCATAGGCAACCCTTGATCGGTCACTTGAAGGTGCAGTTTCCAGCCGTCGTACCATTGCTTTTTTGAAGCACAATACCCGATGTCGGCGATTCCTTGAAACCGTTTGACACGATCCCTTCTTGCGGCATGGCACAATGGAAGCGGCAAGCTGTCGACGACGACATAGGCATGATGGTGGCCGCGTTTCGCCAGCTCATGGCGGATCCATTTCATCGCCCAGCGCAGCGCCCGACAACGACGGTTGGATCGGGAACGTTCGAGAAACTGCCCATTTGTGAACAAATTTCCGGTGACAAAGCGATGCCATGCCCGTTCGGAAGAAAAGTCAAGCAGCTTCCCCAAAATGTGAATCGCTATGATCATGTCATCTTCTTGCTTTACCAAATGGCGGTTGCGGCGTTGAAGATGCGTCTGAATCAATGACAGTTGGGCGGAGACAAAAAAGAAAATGGCGGCATATTGTTTTTGAATCTTAGCTCGATCTGTAGTAATAATGAAAGTGCTCTTGCATGGGGATTCTCCTTTCGAATGCTGGATCGCACGTTCATTCTACAGGAGATTCGCAGGCAAGGGCTATTTTTCTGCTTGATCAAGTTCATCTAGCACCACGGGTATAATCACTAAACATATTTTAACAAAAAAACTTTTTATTGCAATAGATTAATCACAACTATTCAAACTTATTTTTATTATTTACAAATACAGAAAATCAGATAAAATAATTAATGAATAACTTTTACCATCTGTAGATGAGCATTTTTCATTACAGTAATTTCCATGACCTAAGAGACAAACAGGGGACCCCTTAGGCGACATGGAGCTGTTTTTTGATCACATCAATGGGAATATCTTGTTTTGTGGCGTCATCGATGAACTCGACGATGCTGTGCCCTTTCCGAGACCGAAGAAGCTCCAGGCCGGAAGAGAGGTCTTGTTGAGATTCCGCGATGCTGTATACGCAGGCAAATAGCACCACTGTCCAATACCGTTTCACCGCCCGAACGTGACGAACACGGTCCACCTGACTTCAGCTGGTCTTTGGCCTGCCGGAAAACGCATTCGATCG
>NZ_LQYX01000120.1:0-38773 GCF_001587475.1 Geobacillus sp. B4113_201601 | reverse complement strand
CCAATCCCAGCGTCATGAAAAACTTGTGGATTCCTTGATGATGTGCTAATCTATTCATGAGACATGAACCTCCTTGCGGGTAGTTTGAGCACATCTATTTTACTCAAGGAGCTGGGTTCATGTCTCCTTTTTTGTTTAGCTGTCAATTTATGTTAGCAAATTTGCTCATCTACAGTAATTAAAAATGACATTGCATAGCTGTATCAAAAAATGACCAACCTCCTAGAACGCTGGTGATTTACTCGTGGATACGGATTTACAATGTTATTTCTCAATTAGAAAAACCCTTGTTGTATCGGGCCTGCTTTTCGCTCATTCTCCCATTGATGAAGGAAATCAGCGGTTTTTCACCAGCCTTCTAGGCAAAGGGGGAAAGGAAGATGGCCTCACCAACCGAATCGATATGCAAGATCTTGACGTTATTGAAGCGCTCGCGCGATTTTCAAACTAAGGTGTACCAAAACCAGTCATCGGGACAGAGCGTATCAGTATTTTATATCGAGTCATTGGTTGATATCGATATGATGGTCAAATATTTATATCCTTATTTGATTCATTATCCTTTTACTTCGTTGCAGCATCTCGCCGATGTTCTACCTTTGGAAGACGCACACCTTTCTTCCGCTCCTCGCGACGTCCAGCAAAAATTGCTTGAGGGCTATTTAGCCATTCAGCTGATCGAACAAGACGATCTCGTTCTCTTAGTCAAAGCGCAAAAGAAAATCGAGCGGACATTGACGATTCCTGAGGTAGAATTCAGCGTCGTAGGTCCGAAAGAATCATTTATCGAATCGTTGGAAACAAATTTGCATTTGGTGCGCAAACGCATTCCGAGCGAGCGATTAACCGTCAATTTATTCCGGGTCGGCTCGCTCTCTCAGACGAAATTAGCTGTTGTATATGTGGATGGCATCGCTGATCCAGAAAATGTGCAAACGGTTATACAACGTATTCAGACCATAGAATTCGACGAGGTCATTGACAGTTCATATATTGTTCAAATCATTTGCGACAACCGGCATTCATTATTTCCTCAACTGCTTGATACCGAGCGCCCGGACCGCGTAGCAGCCGTGCTCGCTGAAGGAAAAGTGGCCGTGATGGTGGACGGTTCGCCACATGCACTCATCGGTCCTACAACTTTGGTTGAATTTTTTTCTTCTTTTGAAGATTATTTTTCAAACTGGATTATCGCTTCTTTTTTTCGTCTGATTCGTCTGTTTTCTGTCGCTTTTTCTATTTTGATTACACCGATTTACGTAGCGACCTTAAATTATCATTATGAACTCATTCCAAAAGATTTGCTTGGCACTCTAATCACGTCCCGAAAGGAAATTCCATTTCCTCCGATTATCGAAGTGCTGTTTCTTGAGTTGACGATTGAGTTGCTTCGCGAAGCGGGAGCTCGACTGCCGACCAAAGTCGGCCAAACGATCGGGATCGTCGGCGGGATCGTCATCGGGACTGCTTCCGTGGAAGCGGGGTTGACGAGCAACGTCCTGCTCATCTTAGTCGCCTTGGCGGCCTTGGCTTCCTTTACCACTCCCGTATATAAAATGGGCAACACCATTCGTTTGCTTCGCTTTCCATTTTTGCTGTTTGCAGAAATGTGGGGGCTGCTCGGGGTAGCGTTTTGCTTTTGCATTTTGATGACGCATCTTTTATCCTTGACTTCTCTGGGGCGACCGTTTCTTTCTCCTTTGTTTCCGCCACGTTGGGGTGATTGGAAAGATGCGTTCATTCGTCTCCCGTTTTCCGAGCAAGCAAAAAGACCCCTTTCATTGCGCCCAAAACAACCGCTTCGCTTTAATAGCGACAAAGCCAAAGCGAAACGAGATATAGAGAACATAGATGAATAGATCAAAACTGGAGGAGGGCAGATGTCATTGATCACAGAACGATCAAAAATTTCCCCATTTATGGTTTTTTATATTATTATGTCCATGCAAATCGGGGTGGGCGTCCTTGGTTTCCAACGGATTATTGCTCAAACTGCCGGCCATGATGCATGGATTTCTGTCTTAGTCGCCGGCGCCGGAGGGCATTTAATTTTAGCATTAATGTATTGGATATTACAAAAAGCCAACGGTGATTTCATCCATCTGCACCATCAATTATTTGGCCGATGGCTTGGCAATGTCTTGTTATTGGCTTTGACCATCTATTTCGCTTCGATGTCTTTCGTCGTACTGCGAACGTACATCGAAGTGATCCAAGTGTGGATGTTTCCGGATTTGCGAACATGGGAATTTGCGCTAGCCTTTTTACTTCTATGCTTATATATCACGCGCAACGGGTTCCGCGTCGTCGTGGGCGTCTGCTTTTTTTGTCTCATTATTCCGTTTTATTTGCTTTTTACCTTTGGATCTGTGTTGGAGTACACCAATTTCCGTCAGCTTCTCCCGGTGCTGGATCATCCTTTGCCCTCGATACTTAAAGCGGCCAAAGAAATGACCTTAACGATGCTGGGCTATGAAACAATACTGCTCTTTTATCCTTTTTTAAAAAACGGGCAACAATCCAGCAAATGGGGACATGCTGCTTTGCTGTCAACTACCCTGTTTTACACGCTACTGACCGTGCTGACTTTGGCGTATTTTAGCGAAAAACAGCTGCAGCGCCAAGTGTGGGCGACACTAACGATGTGGAAAATGGTCGAAATGCCTTTTATCGAACGGTTCGAGTATATCGGCATCGCCAACTGGCTGCTTGTCATTTTGCCTAACGTTTGCTTAGGATTATGGTGCTCTTCGCGCTTGTGTACACACATTTTCCCAATCCAACAAAAATACGCGCTGCTTGTAATCACCTGTATTTGTTTCGCCGCTATTATTGCCGTTCAAGATCGAACCGGAGTAAATACGATCAACGAAGTTATAAGCAAAGTAGGATTTTATTTTCTTTATGCATGGATACCGTTTTTGGCGATACTCACTTATGTTCGCACCAAAAGGAGAGATGCACAATGAAGCGAACAGCGCTGCTTTGGATCGCTCTAGTGGCTGCCCTTCTCTCTGGCTGCCTGCGCAAAGAAATTTTAGATGACATTAGCATCGAAAGCGCCATCGGATTGGACGACGCTGGTGCCAGCAAGATTAGAGGCACCGTTCTCATTCCAATTTATAAGAAAGAGGAAACTACCAATAAAACACTCACTAGCGTGTCGATCAGTGTCAATGATCTGTTGGAAGAGCTCCAGCACCAAGCTTCCGAACCGTTAGTCAACGGCAGCATTGAAATCCTATTGTATGGAAAGCGGTTGGCAGAAAAAGGAATTTTTCCTTTTGTTGATCATTTTCATCGAGACGCAAGTATCGGAACGGGACTTTACTTAGCAGTGGTTGACGGAACAGCAGAACGGCTGTTGAAAGGGCATTACGGGCGGCAAGGGAACGCAATCTACTTGTCGAATTTGCTGAAACATAATATTGAACAGCGTGACATTCCAAAGACAAATTTGCATTTATTCTTGAAAGCCTACTACGCTGACGGCCAAGACCCTTTTTTGCCTTACATTCGCCGAGCGGGGAAAAATGTTTATATTCAGGGAATCGCTCTATTTCGGGGCGATCGAGTTGTCGATTACATCCAGCGAAACGATTTGTTTTTTTTCAAAATTTTAACCGATGCTTATACGGAAGGGACACATACGTTACGCATCGATCACAACTTGTACATCTCTATTAAAAATATTGCTACCAGCCGCAACATTTCGTTTTCCGGTTCTCAAACCCAACCACATGTCCACATTCATTTGTCTCTTGAAGGAGTGGTCCGGGAATACAAACCAACGCCTTTTTCGCCATCGATCCGTCCGCTCATTGAACGGCAATTTGAGAAGGAAATCAAAAAGAAAACAAGCGAGCTGATCAAACGTTTTCAGCAACAACAGATCGATCCTATAGGAATCGGAGAATGGGCCAAAAGCCACTACCGCCGATTCCGTTACCGCGATTTCTATCGCCGATATCGCGATTTGCCCGTCCATGTCACCGCCGACGTCCGCATCCGTGACACCGGCATTATTGAGTAACCTTCCCGACCGCCGCGAACCGTTCACAGCCCCGCTTCCAAGCCGGCAGGCGCCGCCCGAGTTCGCGAACAAAAACGCCCGCGCCGCAAGCGAGCAGATGGCCCCTGTTTCACCGCACACCTCGCCAACGCCATGTGACTTTCAGCGGTGATAACTAGCGACAACTAGGGGCGCCAACAGCGATCTCCCCTCAAGAAAGACACAAAGCGTGACAAAGAAGCGGCTACTTATCTGGCGATGAGAGAGGGTGTCCCGATCATTTTGGGACACCCCCTCTGGCATCGTTTGCTTAATACCACCAGCCGGGATACGGAGGATAAGGCGGGTACGGGTAAAACGGGCGCGGAGCCAAGGCGCCGCCGAGCAGACCGCCCAGAAATCCGCCGACAAATGGGGCGCCAAACAGCAAGCCTGGAAACGGCATCGTGTTCCTCTCCTTTCATTACGGAATGGAAGGCTTTACTTTATTCATATGTACCGAACAAAAAAGCGGGTGGGCCGTCCGCCCACCCCTTTTCATTTTCTTACCACCAAATCGGGCCATACCAATACGGATAGAAAAACGGCGGGAACAACGCGCTGCCAAGCAGGCCCCCTAAAAACCCACTAAAAAAAGGAGCGCCAAAAAACGGGAACCCATACGGCCGCCAAAACCACCACGGACGCCAAATGCGCTCATCGGCCACCTGAAAATGACTCATTCGCCTTCCTCCTTTCACTCGCTTTAGTCCCACTGTATGCAGGAAAATCGCCCGCTGCCTAGGCTAGTACCTAGGAGGCAGGCGATTTCATCTTGTTTATGGCTTTACAATGTTCCATTTGCAAAACCTTGTTGCATCAGCCTCTATGTTCACGCGTTCCATCGCCGATCAAGGCAAACAGAGGTTTTCACCAACCTGCTAGGGGGCAGGTGAAAAACCGCTGTTTCCCCCGTTCGCTGAGTGAACAGAGGAAACGCAGGAGCGACACTGCCGGGGCGGTTGGCAAAATAGTGCTGCGTCATGCCCCCTTCCATCGGGCTGCCCCAAAAGGTTGTCCGCCTTTGAGATAGGCACCACATATCGTGGGGCCGAAGCAGTCAGCACGTATATATAACCGAAGAGGATGTCCTAGCCTTTTTCGGACATCCTCATGCATTCGAAAACGAGCGCAAACGGAGGGAAACCAAATAAGCGAAATGAGTCAGCGAAGGGAAAAGTCGTTCAGCCTAGCGGCGCCATGCCAGGCCGTCCGGATCCCACCCGACGCCCGCTCAGCCAAGCTCCGCCCGCGCTTGCTCGTACAAACAGACGATCGAATCATACAAAATGCGCACCGCCTCCTCCATTTCCGCTTCGCTCATCGCCAGAACCGGAATGAATGTCAACACCGGGCCGAGCGGGCGAATGACAAGCCCTCTTCGGCGCGCCTCAAGAATGATCCGATGTTCCAACATCGCGGCGCGCGGAAACACTTCTTTCGTTCGTCGGTTTTTCACGATTTCAATACCGCACATCAACCCTTTTTGCCGAATGTCGCCAACGATCGGGATGTCATACAGCCGCTCAAGCCAACCAGCTAGGCGGCGCGCTTTTCGCTGCACATCGTCAAGCAAGCCGCGCGCTTCAATGAGCTCGATATTTTTTAACGCCACGGAACAACTCAGTTGATTCCCCGTGTATGTATGGCCGTGGTAAAACGTTTTGTCTTCCTCCACATCGCCGAGAAACGCCGCATACACCTCTTCAGTGACGAGCGTTGCCGCGAGCGGCAAATATCCCCCGGTAATCCCTTTGCCGAGACAGACAAGATCGGGGGCGACCTCTTCTTGTTCGCAAGCGAACATCGTTCCGGTGCGGCCAAAACCAACGGCGACCTCGTCGCAAATAAGGAGCGTCCCGTATTGGTGGCAAAGCGCCTCCACTCCTTTCAAAAACCCGCGCGGATGAACAATGATTCCCGCCGCCCCTTGAACGAGCGGTTCGACAATAACGGCGGCAATGTGTTCGTGCTGGCTGGCAAGCACACGTTCCAACTCATTCAAACAATGGCGGACAACGTCTTGTTCGCTTCCGTACTCCTCCATGCGATACACATACGGCGCCGGCACTTCGATTCGCTCAAACAGGAGCGGTGCGAAAATGCGGTGGAACGTCTCCATGCCGCCAACGCTCACCGCTCCGACCGTATCGCCATGGTACGCTTCTTTCAATGAGACAAACTTGTTTTTCGTCGCATACCGAACCGGATCGAGGTTTTTCCAATATTGATAAGCGATTTTGAGGGCAATTTCCACCGCGGCCGCCCCGGTATCGGAATAAAACACTTTTGACATGTGCGGCCAATATTCAAGCAGCCGTTTGGCCAACGAAATCGACGGCACATTCGCCGAACCAAGCAATGTCGAATGGGCGATCTTCTCCAATTGCTCAGAAAGCGCCGCATTCAGCTCCGGATCGTTATGGCCGTGGACATTGACCCAAAGCGATGCATACCCATCCAGATAGCGGCGACCGTTCACATCATATAAATAGCTGCCTTTGCCGCGCTCAATGATGAGCGGCCGCTCGTTGACGTACTGCTTCATTTGCGTGAACGGGTGCCAAACATATTGTTTGTCCCATTGTTCCAATTGCGCATAACTATACACCAACGCCCAGCACCTCCAGCAGTTGTTTCGCCTTTCCTTGTTCGATCCATTGGACCGCTAAAGATTCCAGCTCCGCTCTAGATACCGTCGGCAGGCGCGGCACCGTCGCCAGCACCGGCAGCTGCAGCAAAGCGGCGATCGTTTCGACATTGTTTTGATGGATGATCTCTCGCTCCTGAAACTGATTGAACACAAGACCGAGCAAACGAATGTGTTGTGCGTCCGCATACGCCGCCGTCGTCACCGCGTGGTGAATCGCACCGAGACTTGAGAGCGACACGAGAATCGCCGGCAGCTCATAGTCACGAACAAAATCGCTCGTCATGTACCATCGTCCGCCGCGCTCGCACCACGGAACAGCCAGTCCCCCCGCTCCTTCAACAAGCACGACATCATAGCGTTGCCGCAGCGCTGCCAACCGTTCAGCGATCCGCTCAGCCTCGATAGAAGTGCCGGTCAGCGCCGCTGCCAAATGCGGGGACATCGCCGGCTCCATGCGGTACATTCCTTCAAAACGCGAAAGCTGAACTACTTGTTGATACCAATGCTGCTCGGCAAACGAAATTCCATCGTCAGCCATCCCGGTTTGGACCGGCTTGAACACGCAAGTTGAACAACCAAGACGCTCTAGCGCCAACGCGATCAATGATGTCACGACCGACTTGCCGATTTCAGTCCCTGTTCCCGTTATGAACAACGCCGTTCCCATCGTCGATCATCCCCCTAACCGCTCTGTTGTCATGACCGGCCGAACGCGAGGCCAAACACGCGCAGCGACAAGCGAACAGGCCGCACAAAGAATGAGATCCCCAGGAATCGGAAGCAACACGCCAAACCAAATCGTTTGCCCGATGGTCAACGGTTTTTCCACGATCCATTTCATCGCGCCGTACAACCAAAGGCCCCCGCATAAATACACGACGACCAAGGCAGCAAGATTGGCGGCAAACAATTGCCCCCCTTTCGTCCAACGAAAACGTTCGATCAGCCATCCGCTTGTGTACGCCCCAGCGATAAATCCAAGCAAATAGCCGAAAGTGGGCTTCCAGATGTAACCGAGCCCTCCCCCTTCAGCAAACACCGGTACCCCCGCCAATCCGACCAACACGTACAACAGCTGGCTGAGCGCACCGATTTTCGGCCCAAGCAAGCACGCGGCCAAGTACACCGCAGCGATTTGCAACGTAAACGGCACATACGGCACCGGAATTTTGATCATTCCGCCCACGGCCGTCAACGCCGCAAACAGCGCCGCCCAAATCCAGGAACGAATGTGCATCTTTCCCCTCCTCTCCCATTATTGCTTCTATTTTATCGAAACGGCTTCTATTTTGTAAACCATATTTATAATTAGGTTTACATTTAAGGTATAAAAAAGCGAAAGCACAGTGGACCCGAGTTCGACAGTCACTAGGCAAACAAAATGCCTCTCATCCCTTGATACCAAGGTGACGAGAGGCATTTGGGCATACGTTGGGCGTGTATCTAGGTGCGAGGATGGATGCCTAGAATCTTCGGAGGAGGCCCCAGCCCTAGAGCCGCAAAGAATTGAGCCTATTTAGTCGTCAGTTCGGTTCATTGATTAAGGTCGCCGTTTTTTGAAGAAAAATGTACAAGCATGAGACGTTCGCATTCGTCTCTTACGTTCGGCCACGATTCATGATGGAGTTAAGCTACGGTGATTCCATCTTTCTTTTTGCGTGTAACTCGTCGTATGTACATGTCTATATTATAACCGATATTCAGCTCTTTTAAAAGTTAAAATAGGTAAGTCGTGTGCCTATGGAATTCGGCGTTTTTTTCTAGGGGCCACATCGTGAACTCCTTGATATCACAGCATTTTGGCCATTTTCATTTGCCTAAAATGGCCTCAAAACTGTCGAACTCGGGCGACAGGAAGATAAAAAATCCTCCCGATTTTAGTCGGAAGGGTGCGAAATGTGAGTTTCGTGATGCCCATGGAAAGGAGATTCGCGTCGTAACGAATGTCTTTGACGTATCGGCAGAAAAGATGGCCGACATGTATCAAGAGCGTTGGGCAGTCGAGGTCTTTTTTCGATGGATCAAGCAATACTTGAATGTACCTACCTTATTTGGGACAACAAAAAACGCCGTCTACAATCAGCTGTTTGCGGCGTTCATTGCCTATGTGTTATTGAGATGGCTATATGACCGAACAGAGAAACGAACGCAAACCACCCTCACGTTCATTTCTTTCGTTCGTCGGGTTTTATTTGGGCAACTTCCTCTCGATTGGAAATCAGAGATGGTAGCTGTCTTATTTGAGCATGCCCATTTTTACGGGAGAAGTATTCATAATTTTGGATAATCAACAGCCGTGATCAAGTACAACTTTTGGTGGAGAATCCAAAATCTTTATAGCGATCATTTCTAAAACGTTTATTCACTTAAGCAGCAACGAGTTTTCTTCGCCTTGATCAGGATCAGTTAGCTTTAATAAAGCGGATTCTAAATTTGAATCAACATTTTGTTGCTTTTTAAGAGTCAATATATCCCCGTCAAAAATTAGCTTTCCTTTATTTATTACCAATATTCGCTCACATAAATCTTCCACAATATCGAGTCTGTGCGAAGATAACAAGATCGTTTTATCATTACTCATAAATTGCAACAGGAAGTCTTTTGTTTTTTTGGTTGATAGGGCATCAAATCCTGTCATAGGCTCATCTAGCAATAACACTTGCGGGTCTGGCAAAAGCCCAGTAATTAGAGCTAATTTATTTTTCATGCCAAATGATAATTCTTTGGTGTAAATATGTCTCTTCTCACTCAAATCAAATACTTCCAACAGAAAATCGGCACGTTCTATAATTTGTTTTTTGAGCATGCCGTGTAGCCTTCCAACAAACAACAACGTTTCCTCAACCGTTAGCATATTATATAGATATAAATCTGAAGGAATGTATACAAGCTTTCCTGTCACCTTTCGGACACCCTTGGTAGGCTGTAGTAAACCAGCTAAACATTCAAGCGTGGTTGTTTTTCCCGCTCCATTATGTCCTAAGAGCCCAACAATTTCTCCTTTATTCAGTGTAAACGTTATATTTTCGATTGCGAATGAATCAGCACCTTGGTATTGAACACTCACATTTTCAAGCGATAATTGTCCCATTATATTTTCCATCCTTTCCACCAAGGATATCTCATTACTATGAGTAAAATCACGCTCCACGATAAACTTGTTAGCAGGATACATCCGATTGAATACTGAAAGAATGTTTGCTCGTTTAATCGATGAGCATACAAAAAAGCACCCGAAGTACCAAAAACAGTTATATTTATCAGTTCATAAATCCGCAAAATAATTGACTCCAAAATATTCGCCTTATCAGAAGTACCGATCCTTGATTCATCTTCCCAATCAAATCGTGGAAATATGACATTAGCAACAAGAAAACTTAAACTCGATACAATAGATATTAATAATAAACTAACAAAACCAAATGTGATAACTTTTACATTCGCTTTAATAGCAATGGTAAATATTAAGGAAACCATAAAATTAATAAGCAGTAGAAATAAAAAGTGCAGAATAAATTTAGCCTGAAATAATTTGAATGGATTTTTCAAATGAATCAATAGGACTTTGATCATTTTCCCTTCTGCGTCAATACTTGTTACACGGGTTACCATATTGCCAGCAAAAGCGGTGACTAATAATTGAAAAACAACAATGGTCGAAAAAGATACCGCATCTATTCTAAACCATCCAAGTTCACTAACAGCTAGGCTTATTCCAAAAAACAATGCAGCTAAAGTGAGAAACAATTTCAATTGTGGTAACACTAGCTCGCGATTGCGAACGAGAAGAAGTAGATCTTTATAAAACAAATTTCCTAATTTAGAGTTAGTTTTTTCAAATAAAAGATTAGGGATAGTAAAATTCCCTCTTTGAATCGAATCTGTTCCGAGAATTGCTCCTTTAAACTTCTTATGAATCCACAATAATACATAAATACCGAATAAAAGGAGGATGATAAATGGGATATACAAACCTTGTAGCACCCAATTAGTTGGGAAATATAAACTAGTGATCAATCCGGTAAACCATTCGAACGATTGGAATTTTTTAAGGATAGTTTTCATTGCTGAAGAGTTGTAAATAATATAAAACGAAAAGTAGCCAACCAATGCTGTAATCCCTAGCCTTACGAAATAAAAAGGCAAAGAAACAAACCAACTCCTAGCTTTTGATGATTTTTGTTGCTTTAGTAAACCGGAAAGCGACATAATGAGCATTCTTGTGATTAACGCTAACCCAATCACGAGAAAAGTATCTAATATATAGTACATTATATGGATGTGATACCCTATGAAAACATGATTAAAAGCAAGGGAAGCACCAACAAAAAAAGGAAGCGTAAAAAAAATGATATTCAGGAAAAATGCATCTACCAACTTGGCTAACCTGATTGAAATCATATCATTGTTATGTATGGTTAAAAATTTATAATCGTTTGAGTAAAACGCTCTTAAAAAAACTTCTCGGTATGAATGCGTGAGCAACCTCCAGAATAGCGCTAAATATAAAAATGACAGAGTAACTTCAACTTGTTCCTTTGTCGGTTGAAAATCGTTTGATAACATCAAATAAAATAAACCTTTTAAGAAAAAATAAATTATCATTCCAATCGCAAAAGGTATGATCAAAAAAAAGGATAATAATTTTCTTTTTGTAACAACTATATACGGATTCATTTGGTTTACAATCCATCGAAAATGGAGAATGTGCTGCATTTTGATAAGCCTTAAGAAGTTCATCATCCTCATCATATGAACACCTCACTTGCATTCTAAGGCGTGGAATCGTCCATCAATAGTAGACGATTCCACGAATTTTAGGTGATTACCAACTTACAGCCGCAGCTGCTCCCGCCTCTTCGATCCGTTTTTTAATGAGATACACAAGGGCTGCGTATCCCATTGCGATAATTCCACCGCCAGCTAAAATGACACTAACAATTGTCCAAATAGATGCACCTGCATTGACAAGATCAACTACCTTCCATGCAGTATCTTTCGAAATGCCCATCGAAGCCACTAATTCAAATAGGTTCATCACCACAACGTGTACTTGACAGACGATGCACTTCTCTGAACAGGTGTAGGCAAAAAATGATTGGTTTCCTGTTCTTTGGTGGATGCATAAGTAAGATGTGTGATGAAAAAATCAAGTACAACTTTTGGTGAAGGACCTTCAAATACTTATTTTCCTATATTTCTACCTTTTTATCTAAAATCTACTAATATTTTAACATAAATTTTGGTAGTGTCAAGTTTGTGTAATGTAAGATAGTGTATCTCTGAAATAGATTTTGGAAAGGATAGGGGTTAGTTTCCTTCGTGGAATAGAATCAATATTCAGTTTTATATAGAAAGAGAAAATCTCCTTATCTTATCGGTTTTATATTTACATTATTTGATTGGTTTTGACGTTTTTCAAGCAAATCACCGTCCTGCTAGAAGGCTGATGAAAAACCGCTGTCACATACCAATCGGCGGCGTTTTCATTCAGAAAAGAAAGCTGATTCCACTAGGTTTCTCTAATTGAGAAATGGATGGAATCAGCAGTATTTTGCACTACATCACCGACCTCCTAGGTCGTTTACCAAAGGCCGTTTACTCTAAAGACGAGAGCCGATCCGTCCAATGCCCGATATGGCTGTCTTCGTTTGCAAGCAAAAACGCCAATAAGCGGACCGCTTCAGCGATATGTGCTCCTTTGTTTAGCATGATACATTGCGCCTGCTTGCCGAGAAACACATCCGAAAGTTCCGGGCGCGACGGAACCCCTTTTTTCGCCATTTGCTCCAGCACTTGTGTCGCCCAAATGACCGGGATGTGGGCCGCCCGGCAGAGCGACAACATCTCACATTGCATAGCAGCGAGATGTTCAAATCCGATCTCCAGCGCCAAGTCGCCGCGGGCGATCATCACTCCGAACGCCGGCAGCTTCAGTCCCTCAAGCAAAATACGGACAAACTGGTGCAGCGCCGCGCGCGTTTCAATTTTGGCAATCACCGGCAAAGAACCGGCGCCCTGCTCGGCCAGCAAACCGTGGAGCTTCCGTACATCGTGCGGAGCCTGAACAAACGACAAACCGACGATGTCGGCCCATTTGGCGATGAACGGGAGCCATTCCAAATCGCGGTCAGTGAGCGGTGGAACAGCCAAATGGCAGAAAGAATCAGGAAGATGGATACCCGTCCCTTGCTTGATCGCCTTCCGTTTTCCGCCATCGGCAATGACTTTGGCTTCTACATGCCCCTCCCCTACCTTGACAACCCGCGCCGTAATACGGCCATCATTGAAATAAAGACGGTCCCCGGTTCGTACATTACGCCACGCCTTCGGCAACGTTGTCGTCAGTTTCACTCCATGGTCACTAGACGAGGAGAAGAGCGCCGCTTCGTGGAAATAAATATGCAACGGTGTGCCAGCTGTAACGAGCGCGCGTTTAGGCAGACACAAAGCAGAAGAAAGCGTGAAAGAAGTCGATCCGCGTCGCAATTTCATTCCGCTTTGGACGTATGCCGTCTGGAAAAGACGAACGACAAAGCAAGACGGAGCGATCGATCTCATCACCTGCAACGACCGCTTTTTGCCGCGCACGTCGGTAAAAAGCAGCTCATCCCCTTCTGCGACTGCCTCCTCATCGTCTGCCGTCAACTTCCAAACAAAGGAAACTTCGCGCGGCAGCGAAGACAACGATGGAACGGCAGAAAACGAAAGGAGGCCGGTCAATGGCTCGGCGGACTCACCGTATTGATTTTCTTTCACTGTTAGCTTCATCGGCCCATCCTGAACCGCCAAACGGTCAATTCGAACTTTTGGACCCGGCAAATCCATATAGATGCGGCATCGCCTTCCCTGCGGAGCTAGCATTCTCTCTGTCTGTCGAATGATCGCGATCAATGCCTCCCATGTGTCCGGTGAGCTGTAAGCGCAATTAATGCGGGCGATGTCCATTCCACAAAGAAGCAACCGTTCAATCAGTCCAGGTTCATCGACCCATGCAGCATCCATCGTTACCATGATGCGAGTTGGCCGATCGGAAGAAGAACTTCCCAACACCGCAGCAGCCCGTTGGCGAATGAGCTCGTGCGCTCTTGTTTTCGTCACTTTTTGCCATGCTTGCCCGCTTTGTGTAGGCAGATGCCAACAAGCCAATATCCGTTCCAGCACGTCAAGAAAATGGCCTTCCTGTCCTTCTAACCGCCATCCGTACTCCGCCAGCGTCTCTCTTACATCGGCGGGCATATGCTCCCGCGCGTAGATATAAGCGAGCAGCTGATCCCGGCTTTCCTCATGGAACACCTGCGGCATATGACTACGCTTTTGTTCCACCCACTCAGCCATCGCACGATAAAACGCGGCCAACTGCTTTCCAAAATCGGGCTTATCATGCATAACCGGCACCAACCTTATGAAAAATGGGGGGTTACTTTGTATATATTCGCCCTTCCTCTCCATCAAGACAGAAAAAAACCGGCGCTTCGCCGGTTTCGCGTTTTTCTCTAAAAAAGGGGATTGCATTCATAGATGGCTTGTTCAATTGAAAAAACTGAATCAACCACGGGTTGGCTTCTCATCCAACCTCATCGATTTCCGGAGGATCGGCGTTGTTCACCGTTTTTCCAAAAGGACGATCATGGAAGTGGGTATGCCAATTTCTCAAATAGAAAAGTCTTGTCCCGTCCATACTGCTCTTCACCCGTTGTCGCATCGATGAAGAGGACCCGCGGGTTTGCATCCGCCTCCCAAAACAGCCCGACAGCCGGCTCAGGCAGCCTTCCCGCTTCATCGATGAAGAACGATTTTCATTCCGCATTGGCAAAGCCATGAATGCTTCAACCGCCGCAACGGCTGGCCGCATTGTTGGCAAATGATCGTCTTGTTCAATCGATCTTCTCCCCTTTTCCATCGCGTTACTTTTATTATAATCAAGGACTAATTTAAATTCAATATAAAATAATAATCAATTTAAAATAAAAGCAGATGATTTGGACTCTGTTTCCATCTATGCTACAGTAAAGGTAGTCCCAATATTCAAACAAAGGAGGAAGCAGCCATGTACGATATCGCCATTATCGGTGCTGGCCCAGCGGGAGCGAGCGCCGCGATCTTCGCCGCCAAAGCCGGAAAGAAAACGGTGTTGTTTGACAACGACAAAGGCATGACAAAGCGCGCTTGGGTGGAAAACCATTACGGTGTTCCGGAAATCAGCGGACCGGACTTGGTCGAAACGGGAAAACGGCAAGCAGCCAAATTCGGTGCCGAATTGGTGGAAACGCAAGTGACGAACGTGCAAAAAACAGACAGCGGTTTCCGCCTCGAAACGGACAGCGGCTCCTATGAGGCGAAACACGTCATTTTCGCCACTGGCGTCGCCACCGACCTCGCGGAAAAAATCGGCCTGCGCACAAAACCGGGCACGGAGCCGCGCATTAAAACAGTGATTGACGTCGACGCCAACGGCAAAACGAACATCGACGGCATTTGGGCAGCCGGCACCGTGGCAGGCGTCAGCGTCCATACGATCATCACCGCGGGCGACGGGGCAAAAGTCGCCATCAACGTCATCAGCGAGTTGAACGGCGAACGGTACGTCGATCATGATGTATTGAAACCATAACACAAAAAGAGGGCGTCTCATAGTAGAGACGTCCTCTTTTCCTTGGCTGATCCGTGTTTGGCAGCGAGCGGCACTCCGCTTCCTCACCGGCGCCCCGATGGCGCGGTTTCTATAGCTGAGACTGCCGCCGAATAGGCTATTTTCTGGCCGATGCTTCGATATTGGCAGAAAACTTGGAAAAGTCACTTGAACCCTGTCCGCGTTTTTACTGACCAATGCTTCGATATTGGCCCTCGAAAAACAAGAGCGGATCGCCCGGTTCGTCTTTCATGATAATATCGGTGACTTCGCCAAAATACAACGTATGATCGCCAGCGACGTGCGCGCTGTGGACGTTGCATAAAATATTCGCCAACGCCTCCGCTAAAAGCGGATGGCCGTTCACCCACTCAAACGAAACGGGGCGCTCTTCTTTCAACTGGCCGGCAAACAAGCGCGACAGCTCTTCCTGATCGCGGCGCAAAATGTTGACGGCAAATTTTCCTGTTTGCTTGACAATGTCATGCATTCGTGCTTTATGACCAATCGAGACGACGACCAGCTTCGGATCGAGTGAAACGGACATAAACGCATTCGCCGTCATCCCTTTCACTTCCCCTTGAAATTCCGTCGTCACGACCGTCACGCCGGTCGCAAATTTTCCCATCGCTCTGCGAAACATCCGATCATCCATCCGTTCTCCCGTCCTTCCCTTTTCATGATCAGCCATCCTGCGCCTTCCGCTGGCGTGTAGGCGGCTTTTCCTTCTTGATGTTTCTACAGTCCGGCCGCTTCGTCCGGCATTTTGCTCCTATTCATGCTAGGATGCGGGCAAATCTACCCCCATCATAGCAGAAACAAAGGAAAGAAACAACGACGGTATCCAGCTGTCATCGGCGGCCTGCCGCTCCAAGGTACGCTTCCGCCACCCGCTCATCGGCAAGCAGCTCGGCGGCCTTTCCGTGCATCACGATCTGACCGCGTTCCAACACATACGCCTCATCCGCGATCTGCAGCGCAGCCCGCACGTTTTGCTCGACAAGAATCATGGACGTCTGAAATTGATCACAGAGCTGCGTCAGCATCCCCATCACTTCCTTGACCACAAGCGGAGCCAGCCCTAACGACGGTTCGTCAAGCAAAAGCAGCTTCGGTCTCGCCATCAACCCGCGGGCGATGGCCAGCATTTGCTGCTCGCCGCCGCTTAATAGTCCTCCCGGACGGTCGAGCATCGTTTGCAGTTTCGGGAACAGTTCAAGCACCCGCTCATAGTCGCGCTTCACTTCCTGTCCGTCGCGGCGGTGACGGCGATACGCCCCCAGCAGCAAGTTATCCCTCACGGACAAACTGTCAAAAATTTGCCGCCTCTCCGGCACAAGGCAAATGCCCTGGTCAACGATTTTCTCCGCCTTTCCATAGGGAAGCGGTTTCTGTTCAAAAAGAATCTCCCCTTCGGTTGGAGCGTAGACGCCGGCCATCGTGCCGAGCAGCGTGCTTTTGCCCGCCCCGTTGGCGCCGACAATCGCCACGATTTCTCCTTGGCCGACGTGCAAATCGATTCCTTTCAATACGTGCAAATGGCCGTGGTGGACATGAACGTTGCGAAGCGTCAGCATCAAACCGCCTCCTCTCCCAAATACGCCTTGATGACATCAGGGTGCCGCGCAATCTCTTCCGGTGCTCCTTCGGCGATTTTTTTGCCGTAATCGAGGACGACGATCCGGTCGGCGATCGCCATCACCGTTTCCATATCATGTTCCACGAACAAAAAACTAAAGCCTTGTTCCCTCATCATCAGCAACACGTCAACGAGCTGCTTCGATTCTTGCGGGTTCAAGCCGGCCATCGGCTCGTCAAGCAAAATGAGCGAAGGACGGGATACAGCCGCGCGGGCGATCTCCACAAGCCGCTGCATCCCATATGGCAGCGTGCCTGCTCGCTCCCAGGCGAGATGGGCCAAGCCGACCTGCTCGAGACAGAAAAACGCCTGTTCCTGCGCTTGCTTTTCTTCTTTCACCGTACGCGGCAACCGAAAACCGGCGCTCACGATTCCGCTCTTCAACCGTGAATGAAATCCGACCATCACGTTTTCCAATACCGTCATATCGGCAAACAGCTGCAAGTTTTGAAACGTCCTTGTCATTCCCAACATCGCCAGTTCGTGCGGTTGTTTGCCGCTGACTATGGCTCCTTGAAAACGAACGAAACCACTTGTCGGCGGAACAATACCGCTGATCATATTGAACAAGGTCGTTTTGCCTGCCCCGTTCGGCCCGATCACCGCGACGATGTCTTCTTTTTTTACGTAAAAAGACACGTTCTGCACCGCCTGAATGCCGCCAAATGACTTCGACAATTGCTCCACTTCGAGCAACATGGCGCTCATCCCTGCTCCCCTCCAATCGAACGGGCCTTATGGCTGTCGACAGCCGTCGCCCGCTCAGATTGACGCCAACTTGTTTTCCAACACCGCCTCAATCCTTGGGGCGCGACACCTGTCAACCCGTTCGGCATGTAAATCAACATGATGACGAGCAACAAGCCAAAAAAGACAATTTCAAACTCTCCACCGGCATTCGGCAACAACAACGGAACAACCGCTTTGAGCCATTCTCCTAAGCAGACATATACGGCAGCGCCGACGAGTCCTCCCCATACACTGGCTGTCCCTCCAATGATCACCATGATTAAAAAGTAAATCGAAGGAATGATGCCGAATAAATCCGGATTGATAAACGTAACGTAATGGGCGTATAAGCTCCCCGCCACCGAAGCGTAAACAGCGCTGAGTATAAAAATTTGCAGCTTGTATTTCGTAATGTTCACCCCAAGCGAGCTTGCCGCCACTTCGCTTCCATGAATCGCCCGCAGCGCCCTTCCGACCCGGGAGCGGACAACATTGCGGGCAAACCATCCCCCGGCCAGAACAAACGACGAAACGAGGTAGTAAAACTGCCAATCGCTTTGCAGCGGAATCCCGGCGATACGGATTGGAGGGATGCCAAAAAAGCCATTCAGCCCTCCTGTGATCCCTTTCCATTCTTTAAAAAATGTAAACATAATGACGCCAAAGCCTAACGTCGCCAATGCCAAATAATGTTCACGCAGCCGAAAAACCGGAATGCCGACGACAAGCGCCACCAAAGCGGCCAATGCCGCACCGGCAACCAACGCCAACCAAGCCGGCCATCCTGCGTGCGCCGTCAAATAGGCGGACGTGTAAGCCCCCATGCCGTAAAACGCCGCCTGGCCGAGCGAAATTTGGCCCGCATACCCCATCAACAGCGTCATCCCTGTGCCTACGAGCGCATACAGCCCGATGAGAACAAGGGTGCTTAGCACGTAGTTATTGCCGAAAACGAGCCAGGGGAGACCGAGCCAAACGACTGCGCCGGCAAGCCAAAGCCATCGTTTTCGTCCATCCGTCATTCGTTGACCGTGCTCCATCCATCCGTCCCCCTTATACCCGCTTTCCTGTCATCTTGGCAAACAGCCCGTTCGGCATGAAAAACAGCACAAGCAGCAACAGCCCAAAGCTGATCGCTTCTTTGTATCCCGAGGACAAGTATCCTTCCGCAAATGATTCAAGCAGCCCGACGAGAAACGCGCCGGCGATCGCAGCCGGGGCGTTCGTCAATCCCCCGACAACAGCGGCAATAAACGCCTTCAGCCCAATCATCATCCCCATATCATAAGAAGCGCCGGAAATCGGGGCGATGACGATTCCCGCGAGCGCCCCCAGACCAGCGCTGGCGGCAATCGCGCCAAGCGACATTTTGCGGATGTCAATCCCCATCAACCGAGCGGCAAACGGGTTGATGACGCAGGCGGCCACCGCCTTGCCGATGTACGTTCGGTGAAAGAACAGATGCAAGGCGGCAAAACTCGCGAGCGAAAGGATGATCGCCCAGACGCTTTGCCATTGGATGACCGCTCCAAACGCCTCAAGCGCCCCATGGCCCGTAAAAGGGCGCAGCGCGTACGGATTCGTCCCCCAAACGAGCAGGGCAATTCCGCGGAATACAAACGACGCCCCGATCGTAATGATAATGAGCACCGCGACAGGCGATCGGCGCGCCGGCTGAATCGCCAGCCGCTCAAACAGCGCGCCGATTGCCATCACCGCCACAATGCTGAGCCCAATCGCGAGCACAAACGGCACGCCGTCGTTGACGAGCGTAACGCAAAACAGCGCCCCTAACATGGCGAAATCGCCTTGAGCCAAATTTAAAATGCCGGTCACGCTGTACGTAATGACAAATCCGAGCGCCACCAACGCGTAAATACTGCCGACTGTCAGCCCAGAAAACAACAGCTGCACAAACTGGCTCCACGCTTCCATGCCCCGTCCCTCCTTCAACGGTTAGATGGAACAAAAGGGAATTAGCGACCTCATTCCCTGTTTACTGCTCCGCGAGCACAAACTTTCCATCCTGAATTTGCACCATCACTAAACTGTCGGCGTCAAGCCCTGTATGGTCGTCTTTTGACATATGGAAGACGCCTGAAATGCCGATAAATTTTCTTGTATTCTCCAGAGCCGACCGTATTTTCTCTTTCTCAGTGCCTCCTTCTTTGATCGCGTTGGCCAACAAGTGAAACGCATCCCACGCATGTCCGCCAAATGTGGTCGGCGCATAGCCGTACGCTTTTTCAAAATCTTGTTTGTATTTTAGCAGCGTTTCTTTTTGCGGGTCGCTGTCCGGAAGCTGATCCGCCACTAAAATGCGCCCGGCGGGGAACCATACGTCGTTGGCCGCCTCACCGGCCAAGTCGATAAAGCTTTTCGTGCCGATGCCGTGGCTTTCCACAATCGGCGCCGCAATGCCCAACTGGCGGATGTTTTTCGTGACGACCGCCGATTCCTGCGCCGTTCCCCATACGATAATGGCTTGCGGATTCGCTTTTTTCACCTTTGTCAACATCGCTTTGGCGTCATCGACCGTCGCCTCAAACTCCTCTTCGATGACGGCTTTCACCCCATATTCCGGGGCATAATGCACAAACTCTTCATGTCCGCTCGTTCCGTATGCATTGGCGACGTTCAGCCAGGCGACGTTCAGCCAGCGTTTCTCTTTTAAAAAACCAAGCAGCTTCTGGATGACGATATTGTCTCCTTGAGCGGTTTTAAATGTCCAATGACGTGAGGATCCATCGCTTGGATTGACGATTTGTTTGCTTGCTGCGAGGGAAATGTACGGAATGCCTGCCTTTTCGATTTGTGGGATCATGGCTAAGGAGTTTCCGCTGATCGTGCCGCCGATGATGGCTGTCACGTTGTCTTGCTCGATGAGTTTTTTCGCGGATAATACGGCCTCGTTTTGGTCGGACTTGTCATCATAGGCGATCAGCTTGATTTTCTTTCCATCTATGCCGCCTTGCTCGTTCCATTGCTTAACAAGCATTTTGACCGTCTCCATCTCCGGCTTGCCGAGCGGCGCCGCTCCACCTGAGGCCGAGAAAATGGCGCCGATTTTGATTTCGTCCCCTCCATTTCCAGATGTCGTTGTCTTCCCGCAAGCGACAAGGAGCACGAGCAACAATGCTGTCATGAAAAGAGACATTCTCCTTTTCATGTTGATTTCCCCCTTTCTTATTGATAACGTTTTCAAAACCCTTGTGGAAGGTGCCCCAAAAGAATGGGGACACCTTGTTTACCTCCCTATAGGAGAACAGCATCACTTCTCTCGAGTGTCTGCCGAAAACCATCCTTTGGGGTCAGACTCGTGGTCAGCGCCGCTGCTTGAACGCCTCGGCGGTGTTTAGTTTATGCTGGCGGACGTATTGTTCGATGTCATGCGCCGGCGCCTGTTCCCGTAGCAGGCGGATGATCTCTCGATGCTCTTCGATCGATGCTTTCGCCCGCTGAGGAACAAATGTGAATCCGTACAAGCGGATGCGCCTCATCCGCTGCCAAATTTGCTTGATTTGCTCTTCAAGGTAGGCGTTGCCGCAATGGGCGTAAATCAAAGCATGAAATTCATAGTTCAGCTCGCTGAACCGTTCCAGCTCCAGCTCTTCAAGCGCCCGCTCCATCCGTTCGTTCAACCGCTCAAGCTCGTTGATCGCCTCCTTCTTCAAATTGGCGGAGCCAAGCGCGGTCGCATAGCCTTCCAGAACCGCCAGCACGGACAACGTCTCCACATATTCGTTTTCGTTAATGGTGCTGACCACAGCACCTGCATAAGGCTTGAACTCGACAAGCCCTTCCGCCTCAAGCTGGCGGATCGCCTCGCGCACCGGGATGCTGCTTAACCCGAGCTCGCGGGCGATTTGGTCGATGACGACGCGGTATCCCGGGCCATAAACGCCGCTTTCAATGCGGGACAACATATACTCATACGCCAACTGTGTTTTGTTTTTCGCCTTCGTTCCCATACGTCTATCATAGACTAGATCATATAGGTTGACTAGTCGTCATGCCTGTTCGGCAGACAAGGCGGTCCGTTTCCCCCCCTTGCCAAACGCGGGGATCGGCGGGTCGCCGACCGCAACGTGGACGACCTGCACTTCCGTATAGAAATCAAAGCTGTAATGCCCGCCTTCGCGGCCAATGCCGCTGTATTTCGTCCCGCCAAACGGGATGCGCAAATCGCGGACGTTCGGCGAGTTGACCCATGCCATCCCGCTTTCGATCGCTTGGGCGACGCGGTGGCCGCGCTTTAGATCGTTCGTCCAGACGTATGCCGCCAATCCGTATTTCACATCGTTCGCCAGCCGGATCGCCTCTTCTTCATCCGCAAAGGACATGACCGCCATCACCGGTCCGAAAATCTCTTCCTGCGCCACCTTCATGCCGTTATGGCAGTTCAGCAGCAGCGTCGGCGGCACAAAATTGCCGTTTTCCAACCCGTTCGGAACACCGGGGGCATAGACGTCCACCCCTTCTTGCTTGGCGATGTCTATATAGCGGTTCACCCGCTCCCAATGATCGCGGTGAATCAGCGGCCCCAGTTCGGTCGCTGGGTTCATCGGGTCGCCGATGGCGATGCGGTCGACGCGCTCTTTCAGCCGGGCGACAAATTCGTCGTAAATCGCCTGCTCGAGCAAAAGCCGCGAGTTGGCCGTGCACCGCTCGCCATTGAGCGAAAATACACCCCAAACGGCCGCATCAAGCGCCCGTTCGAGATCCGCATCGGCGAACACGATGAGCGGTGACTTGCCGCCAAGCTCCATCGATGTTTTTTTCAACGTCGCGGCGCTGTTGCGGATGATGTCCATGCCGGTCGTCGTCTCGCCGGTAAACGAGATGAGGCGCACGTCCGGATGGGCGACCAACGCGGCGCCCGCCGTTTCGCCAAACCCGTGCACGACGTTGAACACCCCACGCGGCAGCCCGGCTTCATCGATGATTTCCGCCAGTTGATTCGCCGTCAACGGCGACCATTCGGCCGGCTTCAAGACGACCGTGTTGCCAGTCGCCAGCGCTGGAGCGACTTTCCACGTCTCGAGCATAAACGGTGTATTCCACGGCGTGATGAGCCCGGCCACGCCGACCGGCTTGTGGACGGTGTAGTTTACAAACTGACCATGGACGTGGTACGCTTCGCCGACAAGGCGCGTTTTCACCATTTCCGCGTAAAAGCGGAAGTTTTCCGCCGCGCGGGCGGCCTGTTTTTTCGCTTGGCTGATCGGAATGCCGGTATCAAGCGCCTCTAAATAGGCGATGTCGTCCGCCCGCTGTTCGATCAACTCCGCGATGCGGAACAGATAACGAAGCCGTTGCTCCACCGGCATCGTCCGCCACGGCCCGTGATCAAACGCCTCTTTCGCCGCCCGGACCGCCGCGTCGATGTCTTCCTTTCGTCCTTCGGCCACTTCGTTGATCGGTTCGTTCGTAAACGGATTGATATTGGTGAAATACAGACCGGCTGCCCCTTCCACAAACTGCCCATTGATATAATGAAGCACTTTTGGTTGCACTGCCATTCGTTTCCCCCCATCACCGCTGCGCTCGATAACGCGCATGAATGTTGTTGTGTTTATACGTCCCCGCCTCGCTGAATTCATACAGCTCAAGCGACAGCGCCAAATAGCGTTTGGCAAACAGCGGGGCGAAATGGTCTTTCATCACGGCAAACAGCTCGTCGCCGACTTCTTTTTTCACCTGTTCCGGACGCCCGGCGCCAATTTTCAGCGTCCCGTGCACAAACGCATCGTCTTCGGCCCCGTCAGCCACATAGTACTCGTCAAGCCGAATGGCGCGCGAGCGGATGCCGCCGACGGGAAACCAATCGCTCCGCTTGATCAGCACACGGTGAACTTTTTCAAGCAAGCCGCGAATATCGGCCTCTTCGCCGAGATTGGCCGTGTATTCTAAGACAAAGTGCGGCACGATCCTCTCCCCTTTCGCTCTGAACGCCCGATGCCACGCTTTCTGCCGGGCGCTGCCTGCTATTCAATGTAATTGACAAGGCAAAACAAAGCGTTGGTCATCGTCTAGCTTGATCACCGCTACCCTGCTATTCAATGTAATTGACGAGCCGGCCGATGCGCTCGATTTCCGTCACCACTTCATCGCCGGGCTGGACGTTCACCGCCCCTTTCGGCGTGCCGGTCAAAATCAAGTCGCCAGGCGCGAGCGTCATGAATTCGGTGATGTACTCGAGCAAATGCGGGATCGAAAAGATCATATCGCCCGTATCCCCTTCCTGCACAACCGTCCCATTGACATACGTCCGCAAACGAAGCGCCATCGGATCGCCCACTTCCTCATGGCTGACGATCCATGGACCGAGCGGCGTCGTTCGATCGCGGTTTTTGACGCGGAAATTCGGTCGGTAATAATTTTCCAAGTAGTCGCGAACAGCATAATCGTTGGCAATCGTGTAACCGCAAATGTAGTCGTACGCCCGCTCTGCTTTTACCCGGCGGGCCGGGCGACCGACGACGACCGCGAGCTCGCATTCATAATGCATCACGTTGACGCCGTCGGGGCGAACGGTTCGGCCGCGATGGCCGATGAGCGTGTTTTTCCCTTTGAAAAATAAAAGCGGCTCTTTCGGCGCGGCAAACGACAGTTCCCCCGCATGATCGGCGTAATTCAATCCAAGCGCCACGATCGTGCGCGGCTCGACCGGGGGAAGCCAGATGACGTCGCTCTCAGCGGCCACCGTCCCATCCGGCAACAGAAGGCGGCCGTCGTCAAGCGGCACCGCGTCGGTCACCGTTCCGTTCCACGCCACGCGCGCCCGCTTCATGCCCCTCCTCCCCCTTCTTCGGCAATGATCCGATTTTCCAACACACCGATTCCGTCCATTTCGATGCGCACCACATCTCCTGCCGCCACGAGCGGCGCGTCAGCCGGCCAGCTGAAAAACAGCACATCGCCCGGGTAAAGGGTCATAAATTCGGTCACCTCGGCCAGCCATTGTTCAGGGGGGTGCCGGAACCGGCGGAGATCAGCGCACTGAACGAGCTGACCATTGACATATACGCGCGCCATTAACGATGACAGCGGCACCGTTTCCTCTTTCGGCACGATCCACGGGCCGACCGGGGTGAACCCATCGCGCGCCTGCTCCTTTATTGCCGGTCGGTACCGCTGTTCGTGCGGAATCGACAGGTCATTGATGATCGTGTAACCGAATACAAAATCGAGCGCCTGCTCGCGCCGCACGCGCGCGGCGGTTCGCCCGATAACCAGACCGATCGCCGGGGCGGCGCGAAGCCGTTGGACACCGGGCGGGAGAACGACCGGCCGGCGATGGGCGTTGATCGTATTGGCCGGCTTCATATACAGCACAGGCCCTTTTGGTGGCTGCTCGTACGGCGGAGCGGTCATGGCCTCGGCCATCCCTTCCCATTCCCATCGGTCATTAAGCGCCACCCCATACAGAGCGCCAACGTCCGGCGCTTCCCACTCCCATTCGTCAATGGGCGCGGTCCGTCCCTCCAGCGTCATCGTTCCGCTCCGCCAATCCGCTTTCGCCTCGAACAGATGCCGTCGGCCAGCCAAGCGCAACCGCACGTTCATGATCGCCCTTCCCCCTTTCATATCGATGACCAACGCCGACGCTTCCCTACATCCTAGGCGGCAAGGATCACTCCCCCACCTTCCTCAGCAAGCGCGCTCATTGCGGCGTCTCGGCGAGCAACCCGTATTTGACGAGCGTGCGGCGGATTTTCCGCTCGTTCTCTTCGCTTGGCAAATCGAGCGGCAGCCGGAGCTTCGGAGTGATTTTCCCCATCATGCCGAGCGCCGCTTTCACCGGGCCCGGGTTCGTTTCGATAAACAGCACGTCATTGAGTTCCATCAATTCAAAATGAAGATCTTGCGCCCGCTTGACATCGCCGGCAAACCAAGCGTCGTGCAGCTCGGCTACTTTTTGCGGCACGACGTTCGCCGTCGCGCTGATCGACCCGGCGCCGCCAATCGCCAGCATCGGATAGCACAACAGCTCGATACCGGAAAACAGCAGGAAATCACGCCCGCAATGCCATAGCACCCGGTTGACGTGCTCAAAGTCTTTGTTCGACTCTTTCACGCCGATAATGTTCGGACAATCTTCCGCCAGCCGCGCCAATGTTTGGACCTCCAAATTGACCGCCGTCCGGCCAGGGATATTGTAGACGATGATCGGGATGTCGACCGCCTCGGCCACCGCCTGAAAATGCTTGTACAGCGCCTGTTGGGATGGACGGTTGTAATAGGGGACGATGACCATCGCGGCATCAGCCCCGATTTCTTGGGCGAATCTCGTCAGCTCGATCGTCTCCGCATGGTTCGTCGACCCCGTCCCCGGCACGAACGGCACGCGCCCGGCGACCGCCTTCTTCGCCGCTTCCATCACCTGCTTTCGTTCTTCCAGCGTCAGCGAGCTCGGTTCTCCTGATGTTCCCGTCACCGAAATGCCGTGTGTGCCGCTTTCGATATGCCAGTCAATGAGCGCCGTCAGAGCTGCCAGATCAACGTTTCCCTCTTCATCAAACGGCGTGACGACCGGCGCGATCGAGCCGCGCAGCCGTTCTTTCACTTCGCGGTATGCCATCCCCTTGCCCCCTATCGCCTTCATTTTTCTGAATCTTGCTTATATTTTACATACAATCATATATAAAATCAACGATAAAATCATATATTATTTTATCGTGGAGAAACCGCCGGAAACGCTATATTTCTTTCGATAGATGAAATCCGCTTTCTAAATCAGGAAGGTCGGTTTCCGCTTCGCCAACATCGGTTCATTCGGCTCGACCGGCTGGCCGCTGTGAACGTCAAGGACGATGGACGCCTCTTCAAACCAGCTGTCCGGCGCTGCATGGCCCCAGAACGTTTGCCGGCGCGGATCATCCAAATCCCAGCGGATCGGCGGAAAATCAGGGTCACTCGTCAAATAATCACCGTTGTACAGCTCGATTCGATGGCCATCCGGATCGCGCAAATAGACAAAGAAGGCATTCGACAATCCGTGACGGCCCGGCCCGCGTTCAATGTTCGCTGCATATCCGGCCGCTGCCAGCACATCGCACGCATGGATCAGGCTGAGCGGATCCGGCAGCCAAAACCCAATATGGTGAAGGCGCGGCCCTTTTCCGTTCATCAGCGCCAAATCGTGGACGTTTTGCTTCCGATGCAGCCATGCTGCCCAAAGCTTCCCATCCTCTGTTTCCGTATATTCTGAGCAGGCAAAGCCCAGACCCCGGACATAAAAGTCATATGCGCTCTTTACATCCGTCACCGCGCAGTTGAAATGATCGATGCGCTGCACGCGGGCGCCTCGGTGCAAGTCATACCGCTGCAACAACCGCTCGGTTTTCTCCATATGGACAAAAAACTCAAGCGGCAGTCCGGACGGATCTTGCACGCGAAACGCCTTGCCGACGGCGCGCTGGCTTCCCGCTTCGAGCCATTTCGGCTGCAGCGTTTGCGCCGCAAACCATTCATAAAGCGCTTCCAATTCCTGCTCGGAACCGACTTTGTAGCTAAGCGCTTCGACCGCAGGGCGGGGCGCCTTTTTCAAGAGAAGGCTATGATGATGATATTCTTCAAGTCCCCGCAAATACAGATGATCTTCATCCGCTTCCGTCACGACAAACCCAAGCACCCGTTCGTAAAAATCGCGGGCGGCGGCCAAATCGGTCACATGCAACACCGCGCGGGCGCAGCGAATAATGGAAAATGCCATCGCTCTCTTCCCCCTTTCGCAACCTTCCTTCATCTAGCGTTGGGTGGCCGACAGAAAGAAGCCGTCTTTTCTGATGGCGAACATGGAACAAAACGTTCCTTGTTGCTGGCCACATCCTTTCACTTCAAACATCTCGCAGCACGCCCAAATCCGCCTGGCTTGCGCGCCACTGAACGCCTGTTTTCGCGCGGCGGCAACCTTAGAAGGGCGGTGACAAACGACTGTCACACACGAATCGGCGGTATTTTCATTCAGAAAAGAAAGCTGATTCTGCAAGGTTTCTCTAATTGAGAAACGGATGGAATCAGTCATATTTTGCACGAAATCACCAGCCTCTTAGGAAACGCCGCAGCCGCGCACCCTCCGCTGTTCCCCGATCCGTGTTTGAGAACGTGCGAATGAACGGTCAATGCTTGGTGTCAGCCGGAATGAACACGCTTTTGGCGCCGCGCAAAAATTCGCGCACGAACTGTTTATACGGCTCTTTTTCGTAGCCATCGAAATACGCCATCCCCATCCGAACGGGGTCGCCGAAAAAGTAATATTCGTAATGCGTCTGCCGGGCGCCGAACGCGCTCATCGTGAGATCCCAGGCGAGCCGGAACAGCTGGACGCGCTCATAGCCGTCCACCGTCGCCCCTTGCATCGCCCGGCGGACGATGTCGCCAATTTCCTCGTGCTGAAAATCTGCCTCCGTCGGAATCGCCATCAACCCCGATGCCCCTAAAATGCGGATGATCTCCGCTAGGCGCGGATAAATGCGCGGATACCAGTTGCGCGCGGCATCGAGCGCAGCAAAATCGGGCGTCATCGTTCCCCAACGGTCTCGCTTCGCATTGTGCTCGGCCCGGTACAAATGGCTTTTCATCGTCTCGAGGACGAGCATGATTTCCGCCCCTTTGTCTTTCACATGCTGGAACTCGCCGATGCCGATCGCTTCGATGAGGCAAAGGGTGACACCAAGCAAAAACTCCGTTTTGACGATGTTTTTCGCCACGACTTGATGGGACATATGAACAACTGCGTTCGTTTCCCGGAACGTCCGGTTGCAAATCGATGAATTGCCGCACACAAACACGCGCTCCCACGGCACAAACACGTTTTC
Source organism: Geobacillus sp. B4113_201601 (assembly GCF_001587475.1). Classification (NCBI taxonomy): domain Bacteria; kingdom Bacillati; phylum Bacillota; class Bacilli; order Caryophanales; family Anoxybacillaceae; genus Geobacillus; species Geobacillus sp. B4113_201601. Next base: position 10,246 of record NZ_LQYX01000120.1, on the reverse strand, counting down.
AAACGAAACGATCGCATCGCCTTCCTCAAAACGCGATGCCAGCGGATGATCCCACGCGCTCCTCCCGTAGTCAAACGCCTCGCGGCAAATGAACTTCACGCCTGGCGTATTGTTCGGAATGGCAAAGGCAAGCGCATATGGGTCTTCGCCGGATGTCGCTTTTTTCACGGTCGAGGGAAACACTAAAATTTCATCGGTGATCCCGCCTTGCGTCGCCAATAGGCGGATGCCGCTGACGATGATCCCGTCTTTGCGCCGTTCCACCAAGTGAAGCGGCACATCGGCATCGTTTTGTTCGTGCAGCGCCTTGGCGCGGTTCATTTGCGGATGGATGAGCGTATGCGTCAAGCTGATGTCGTGTTCCCGCGCGTATTCATAGTAGTTTTTCGCATTTTCGGCAAATATCGAATCGTCTTCGGCAAACAAATCGTTGGCGATGCCCATCGCCATGACTTCGGCATTCAAATAATCAGGCGAGCGCCCCATCATTCCCGCCGACATCCGCGCCCACTCTTGCGTCGCCTCGCGGCGGGCGATAAGCTCATCGATCGTAGTCGGCTGAATGAAAGTCATTCCGACCAGCTGCCCGGTTGTCGGCGACCGGTACAACATCTTCTCCGGCTTTTCGTATTGCCGATCGTAAAGCGCCGCCATCGAGCGGACGACGTTGCGGAATGCGGGATGAACGGTGACATCCTCCACTTTTTCCCCGTGGATGTACACGCTGCTTTTCGCCTGCTTGAGCCGCTCCATATACTCCTTTCCTGTTTTGGCCGGCATTTTCATCCCCTCCGTTTTCGGGTATAATAGCTAAGGAAACGCTTTCATTCTGAATGTTCAAAATTAATATAACATATGATTTCATATATGAAAAATACAAAAACAATAAACGTACCGATATGAAAAATGTATACAAGCGGACGCGGCAGGCATTCCCCTTTCTCCACCAGCGCCATTTCCCAAAAACCGAAAGAGAATCCGCGAACGAAAGGAGACAAACGCATGATCGATGTGAAACAGCTGAAATACTTCGTCACGATTGCCGAAGAGGGACAAATCACCAAAGCGGCGCAAAAGCTTCACATCGCCCAGCCGCCGCTCAGCCAGCAGCTGAAGCAGCTCGAAGAAGAGCTCGGTGTTCTTTTGTTTGACCGGAAGGCGAAAAAAATGGAGCTCACCCCACCGGGCAAAGCGTTTTACGAAAAGGCGAAACAACTGCTGCGCCAGCTTGATGACGCCGTGGCGGAAGTAAAAGAAATCGAAGACGGAACGGCGGGAACGCTGTCGATCGGCTGCGTCAAATCGTGTTTTTCCTATTTGGCCCAAGCGATCCGTCACTTCCACGAACAAGTTCCGAACGTGACCTTCCATCTTCGGGAGGGGGATACGTTTTCCATTTGTCAGCTGCTTCAAGAGCGGCACATTGACATCGGCATCGTCCGCCTGCCGATGAATGCAGCTCATTACGACGTCATCCAGCTGGCGAGCGAGCGTTATGTCGGCGTCTTGCCGGCGCAATGGAACAACGGGCGAGCCGCGCTATGCATGCGCGATTTTGCCAATTGGCCGCTTCTCCTTCTTCACCGGGTGCACGGCGCCGGGCAGTACGAGCGAGTCATCGAGGAATGCCGCCGCCATGGCTTTGAACCGAACGTCTTATGCGAATGCCCGGATGCGACGATCTTGCTTTCCCTTGTCGCCCAAGGCCTCGGAGCCACCATTGTGCCGCAATCGACCGTGGCCTTGTTTCGCCTCCCCGGCATCGACGTATTCGAGATCACCGACTCGTCGATGACCGCGGAAGCCGCGGCCATCCTCGACCGACAACGGTATTTGCCGAAAAGCGCCCGCCGCTTCCTCGCTGTGCTCCAAACGATTGCCGCCAACGGACAGCAGGAAGAAAACGGACCGCTTCTTCGAGCGTAGACTCGTGAGGGAAAGGAACCCATACGATTCTAGTCAATGGGGCTGGGCTTTTCGTTGATGCGTTTGCGGAACCAAGGAAAAGGAACGATGCGATTCTAGCTAATGGCCGGCTTTGCAAAAAATGAGGCGCCATTGGGCGCCTCATCACAATCCGGCCGATCGCTGCAGCCGCTTGGCTATTGCGAAAAAGTCTTCCGCCGAAATCCCTGGGGCGAATTCTTCCGGCACTTCGTCCAAATCCGGGATCGTCCCTCCTTGGGGAGCTCCTTCCACCACCTCGAGCGGCTTTCCATCGCTCGGATGCGTGCCCCGCCAAATGCGGGCGATTTCTCGGTAATAGCGATCGCTGAACGTATAAAGCCGGCGGTGGACGCCTTGATCCTCATACTTTCTCGCCTCGTCGAACACACGGTTATCCAAGTTCGGGATCGGGAGCATCTTCGTCACATCCACACCGGTCGCCACTTCCAACGCTTTCGCATACGCTAAAATATGGACGCCCCCGCGTACGAGCAAGTAGCCGATCATCTCGCGGGCCGTCGGGTGATCGGTCATTTCATAGACGCGCATTTTATGCGTGCGCGCTCCGCACTCAAGGAAAAAGTTATGAAGCAAATCTAAAATCAAGTTGCCGCTGTTGAACACGTACTCTCCCGTCCACGCCTTCCCCATCGAATCGCCGGGAAACGCCGTCTGCGCCGTAGCGATGAAATGATACGTATTGCGCTTGTCTTTCGCGTCCTTCATCGGCGCTGTATCCGGGTCACCTAGGTGGGTGGAGCCGGTCAAACAAAGGTTGATCGCGTTAGACACGAGCTCGACATGGCCGAACTCTTCGGCAGTAATGCTTGCCACCAGTTCGTAAAACGGGCGAAGCTTGTTTTTTTGCCGAAAATTGAATGACTGAAACAAATAATTGTTCAACGTCGACATTTCCCCAAAGCGCCCGCCAAGCAGCTCCTGCACGGCCGCCGCTGCATTGGGATCTGCGTACTTCGGCTTCGGCAACTCAATCGCCAACCGGTCGATTCGCTGAAAGACCACCGCCTTTTCCTCCTTTTTCAGTTATGGCCGAGGCGAACGGAAACGACTTGCGCCAAGCGGACATAATAAACCGCCTGATGCGCGGCAATAACGAGATGATCCGGCTTCACATCCCTCACGATCCCTTGGATCGAGCCGCGGACGGTTTCTACCACCACCTCTTGGCCGCGCACGCCTTGCAAAGTATGGTATACATACGGATCGATGAGCGCGAACAACTGTGGAGAGGCATACGATTGGTTCACATGCAATTCCTCCTTTGCGCAAAATCAAAATGGCTTCTTTATGATACGTATGACGCCGGCGCCCAAACATGACAACAAAAGCAAGCGACGAAGGCCAAAATCTTCCTTCGCCGCCAGAGAATCTAGAGTGATCGTGATTTAATCGTGCATGCCGCTTCCCATCCTCATTTCTCAAATAGAAAAACCTTGCCGCATTCGGTACAAGTCATCGAGCGATTACGGAAAACGGCGGTGTAGCCCTTCTCGAAGCTATACTAGGGAGCTGGTGATTTCCTTTTATCAAGCCCGTTTCTCAAATAGAAAAGCCCTGTCGCATCAAGATCGTCTTTCAAACGTTCCCCCATTGCTCAAGAGAAGCAACCGTTTTTCACCAGCCATCTAGAAGGTTGGTGAAAAACTGCTGTTTGCCTTAATCGGCGATGGAACGCGTGAACATAGAGGCTGATGCAGCAAGCTTTTTCTACTTGAGAAACGATCCGAAGAAGCGGTGGCGCGAGTAAATCACCAGCCTCCTAGAATCTCCCGTAAACAACGGACGCGCGGCGTCAGGGACAATGGCCATCATATCGTTCGATTTCGCTGCCGGCAACCAACCGTCGCGCCCCCGTTACGCCGCCAAAAACTCGCGCAGTTTCGGGACGCGCGGAACGATCAGGCGGTCAAACAACCAGATAAACAAGAGAGACAACGCAAACAAAGGCATTACGATGGCGGCGGCGATCATCCCGCCCCAGACGGTTTTCACCGTTTGTGGGTCCCGCACCCGCGCCGGTGCTCCTAATCCTTTTGGCTTCCGCTTCCGCCACATGACCCAGCCGCTTACAGCTAAGAAGATAAGCCCAAGGCAAAAAACGAGATTAATCAGCTGGTTCGCCAGGCCAAACAACCGTCCTTCATGAAACGCAATACCAATCGTGATCGCTTTGGCCAATGCGCCATAGTCCGAAAAGCGAACATCGCTCAGCACCCGGCCTGAATATTGGTCAATGTGCAAGGTGGCGTTATCCCACGGCTTGGTTTTCGACGTCGCCACCGTAAACACCCCTTTTGGGCCTTGCGGCAGCGAAATCGTGAACGGCTTTTTCACCTTTTTTTCCTCGGCAATCGCATACACGTCATCGAGCGACAACGAGGTCGTGTTGCGCCCGTGAACAGAAGGCACCGGCAGCTGCTCGGTCGCCCACGGCACATCTTGCGCCACTTCTTTCGTAACCTTCGATTCCGGTTTGGGCCCGAAGCTGAACGCAAACGGCGGATAACCGGTGTTCGTCGCTGTTGCCACCTGATTGATCGCTTCTCCCATGATCCCTGTCCACGGCATGCCCGTCACAATGAGCAACAAAATCCCGCCGCTCATCCATATCCCCGTCACCGCATGCCAGTCGCGCCAAGCCAAACGTTTTTTCGCCCGCCAGCGCGGCCAAAACGTTCCGAAAACCGAGAATGATTGCCGCGGCCACCACAAATACAGCCCGGTCACTAACAAAACGAACCCCCAACAAGCCGCCAGCTCCACAAAGCGGTTCGCCAATGTTCCGCCAATGAGCAGCTCGCTATGAATTTTTTTCGCGATTTCCGTCCAATTCTCATCGGCGCGCAAGGTACCTTGAATCTTCCCGGTATACGGGTTGACAAAGGCAAACACCATTTCTCCTTTGTCCATCATCCCGATTTTCACGGTCCGCTTCGCTTCTTTTTCGAGCGTCACGGAGACGATAGGGTAATGCGGGTATTGTTCTTTGACCCGCTCCGTCAATTCAACCAAAGGCAGCCGCTTTCCTCCGATTTTGTCCACCTCATACAAATGGCCATACAGCGCCGATTCGATCTGTGGCTTAAACAAATAGACGGCCCCACTCAGCGCCAAAATGATCAAAAAAGGCGCAAAGAAAATGCCGGCATAAAAATGCCACCTCCAGACTGCCATATACATCGGCCGCTGCCTGTCCACCGGTTTCGCTGCTTGTTCCACAGTTTTCCCTCCTGCTTTCTTTTTCAGCAAGGAGTATAGAACAAAAGAATGTCCAACCGGTGAGCAATCGGTGAAAATCTTGTGAAATCAGATGGAGCGGGTCCATCGATCCCGCTCGTCATCCGATCAGCCCGAGACGCAGCGCCTTCGCCACCGCTTCCGTCCGGTTTTTCGCGTTGAGTTTCCTTAAGGCGTTCGAAATGTAATCCCGCACCGTAAATTCGCTCAAATAAAGCTGATCAGCGGCTTCGGCCGTCGAGGCTCCGTCCGCAAGCAGCTTCAAAATCTCCATTTCTCTTGGCGACAGAGATTCCGTCATTCCTTCCCATTCTTTTTTTGGCGCCTCGATCCATTTCAGCAACAACTCCCCCGCGCTTTGGCCAAATTTCATCAGCGCGGGAAACAAGCGGCGGTCAACCTCAAAGAAACGGCCTGGCCCGCGATCGAGAACGACGCCCCCAATCATTCGCCCCTCTGTCGGCACATACACCGGAACGATCACCAGCGAAGCCAACTCGAATGACTCGACATAGACGTTAGGAAACTGTTCGGCTGCCCTCGGCACGTAAATGGGGCGAAAATGGCGAAATTCATGCACTTCCGCTTTCAATTTTCCGACGCTTTCTTTCAACATCGGAATATTGTCCAATTCGACGCGCAACCGCTGAATGTGTTCATGGTCCACCCCATGTCCGGACAGCCCGATGGCTGTGCTCTCCTGATTGACAAATTGAAACAGCGCGCAGCGGTTGAAAGGAAGAAAATAGGAGAAACCAAAACAAATATGCCTAGCCGATTCCATTAGCGTCTGCGCCCGCAAAATCCATTCATTGAACAAAATGACGGCGTCTTTCCACAATGACTCTGTTTTCCAAGCAAAATCGCGGCTCGTTTTGAATGATTGTTCATTCACTTCATACAACAGCCATTCATTCCATTTGAAAAACAAATAGCGCACGGCCGGGTGCAAGGCGGAGGCCGCTAGCGCATGTGCCTTCAACACTTGATGAACCGTATTTTCCATTACATTCAAAGAAAAGATGATCATCTCCGGATGAAACGCTCCGATGCGTTCGAGCTGCTCATCCGTTGGATGCTCGCCCCCGTACGGGAGCAGTCTTGCTTGGACGAATTCGCAAAGCGCGGAAAACACCTCTTTCACCCGCACATTCCGCTTGCCAAGCGCTTTCCCGATCCGCTCCCATTCCCGATTCAACTCCCTCTCATACCTATGCAAGATGCCGGCCGCTTCCTGCAGCAAACGAAGCAAATGATCGTTTAATTCCTTCGACATCCCCATCCCCCCGCATCCCCGTTAGTAATCGGTTGCTTTGATCATCTACTTTTTCATTCGAGCGGTTAATTCCTTCTTTTGTTCACCACATTTTTTGTCTATAAAGGCGGAAAGAAAAACCCGACAAACATAGGGATTTATAAATATATTGAATTATCATAAGATTTTAACATAAAAAATAAAGCGCTTACAGCGCGAACCATTGAATAACGGGGGTGGAGAAATCATGGACATGGCAACAAAATCGGTCATCATTGGGGGGCGCACGGCGAAAAAGCCGCTGCTCGCCGCACTGCTTGGAGGGTTTCTGTTTCTCAGCGCTCTACTGTCCATCTTTGGATTGACGGGCGTCGCCTACGCCGTGCCCATCAGCGGGGTCGGTGAATTTACTGTCCAATTTAACAAACTTACTGGCAGCGGTTTCAAAATGTACGGTGGAGTGGCGGAAGCCGGCAATGCGCCGCAGACACCCGTCTTCGTCAATGAGATGGAAAAAGCAACTATTCAAGGTCTGCGGATTTCAAAAGACTTTCCAGCGCTCGGTATTCGCGTCATCATTGCCGCCAGCGAACCCGTATCGATTGACGGGCTTGTGCAAAAAGCAACACAAATCGACGGCAACATCTCCTTCGGCAGCTTGACCATGAAAGAAAGCTACGTTGGCAATACGAACAATCCCGTTGAAAAAGCGGCGAAAGAATTCACACAAGGAGCGGACAGCATTACGATCGAAAACGGTGACATCAAAACGGTTTATTTGTTCCAACAAAAAGTCACTCTTCCGGGGATGAAAGTGTACTTTGAAAAACTCAATTAAAAGGATGAGAAGCCGTGAATGTGATTCGTTCTGCTTGGCGTGGGTTTCGTCAATGGCAAAAACGGCGGCCGTTTTTGGGGGCAACGTTTCTCTTGCTGTCAAGCGTTGTGATTTTATGGGTTCCAGCACAGCTTTATGAAATTTCCCTTGTCCCTGGCAGCATGGTCTTTGCCGGTTTTTTCCTCGGCGGCATGGTTGGGTTGATGGGCGTTTTGGCCTACGCCATGCCGCGATTGTCCACCTTGATCGGCATCATCGGCATGTTCAGCGCGATTTTATCGATCATGGGTGCGTTAGGCGGCTTCTTAGTCGGCACGATTCTCGGCATCATCGGCGGGGCGCTTTGCATCGCCTGGCGGCCGCAATGGGCCGATCCTGCCGCCCCGCTGGCCCATCATGAAGCCGCTGCGGACAAAGAAGCGACCGCCGCCACCTCATGAAAAGCAAAACCGAACGCGGATCGACCGTCCCGTTCGGTTTTGTTTTGTCATCGCCGCCAATAAAGGCATATATAGATGAATGAGATCGACCACTTTCCACAGAAGAAGGAGGACCGCCATGAAACACCTCTCTCCCGAGCGACTGCACGTCACCCAGACTGCTGGAATCACCCAGCTGTCACCGGTGAACGGCCGTCTGTACACCTTAACCCACTCGGACACGACTGGCGCCTTATTCCTCACCGTCTCCCGCGCATTTGTCACTGATCAGCTCACTTCTCAACGCGATGAAGTGCTCGGTGAATGGAAACAAGCCGGGCAACAGCTAGTATTGTTTCTCTATGTATTCGTTGGCAACCAGCAAATGGGCCGGCAAGAAAATGCGCGCCGAGCGAACGTATTCAAGAAAGAATTGCCGTTGGCACTCGAAGCTATTCGCTACGGCGACCGCGCTTTTTTTCACACGCACCCGTTTTGTGATTGGTGCCCGATTTTCATTCATTTCACTTCCGAATACCCGGAGCTCAACCGGACGGAATATTATGGAACTCCGTATTTGTATCGCTGACAACCACTTCGGTGCCGGGGCTATGCATCGCCGCGTTTTTGGACAGCCGACAAACCTCTCTCTGTTTCTCAAAACGTAAACTATCGGACCAACGGTATTGCGCGCATTGCAAGAATTACCTTTAAGCATGGCGCTCAAAGTGAGTGCCACTCTACACTCCCCGCCTCGATCATGATAATGTTCACCCCGTCGGTGACTATTTTTACTTTTTCAAGCGATGGAGTGGCGGAAATAAGCACCACTTCCAATATTTCATCAACATCAAAGTCTTTAACGCAATCTGTTTCAAAATATGTTACATCTTCAAAAACAATGAATCCTTCAATCATTTCCGGATCTTTCGTTTCGTCATAATCGAATGGTTGCCATTTGCATAACTTCGTTTTAAGAGATACTCTTTTGGTGGTCGAATCATATTCCACCTTATTAATTAAACTCCCATGCAAATGATATCTTTTAAGAATCAGATATTCTCATCATTTCTTCCCCCTTGTTCATCACAATATTTTGGCTGTTGAGTATGTAGTTATTTCATGATGGCCGAAAAACAGAGGTGACAAGCTTTTTTCCAGCCGTTACAGGGAAAAATCGTGATGGATGAACTTTTGGCAATAGCAAACGAATGAGAGTGCGGGCGGGTTTTTATAGTCATCTTAAACGATTGGTGATTTACATTATTTGGATCATTACGTATCTTTGTATTGCATTGCTATAATCTTATTGACATCCAGATTAAATTAAACGATATCCTTTGCCTATCGGTTGGCAACCGGACGAAGAAAATCGTCAACAATGGAACAACTACAACGACTACGTACACGTATGACGCCGCCGACCAACTAACAGCCGTTAACGGACAGGCATACACATATGATGTGAACGGGAATTTAACGAACAACGGCAACAAAACGTTTGTGTATGATGACGAAAACCGTCTCATTCAAGTAAAAAACGCATCGGGCACTACGATCGCAACCTATACGTATGACCATCAAGGAAGACGCATCAGCAAAACAACATCAAGCGGTACGACTTACTATCACTACGATGGCGACTCGATTCGTCTGTTGTATGAAACAGACGCCAATAACAACATCGCAGCGGAATATACATGGGACGCATTGGGCCGCCCGGTCACGATGACGAAAGCCGGAGCCACTTACTACTATCATTTGAACGGCCATGGAGATGTCGTGGCATTGACGGACGCAAGCGGAAATGTCGTCGCGCAATACGAGTATGACGCATGGGGTAACATTCTGTCCAAAACCGGCGCGATGGCAACAGCGAACCCATACCGTTATGCCGGGTATTATTAGGATGAGGAAACCGGACTATACTACCTAATGGCACGGTATTATGATGCGAATATGGGGCGATTCTTGACAAGAGATACAGTCGATGGGGTTGAAAATGAGCCGCAAAGTTTGAATCAGTATGTGTATACGAAAAATAATCCATTGATGTATGTGGATCCAGATGGGAACTTTGCCATTTCCATTGATAGAATACAGTATGCATTAAAATATGGTCTAAAAGGTTGGCTTGCTTCATATTTTGGTTGGGCTACCGCGGATCAAATTGTAGCTGGGAGTGTAGCAATTCTTGATAAAGTTTCTAAAGCTGTACAGGAAATAATAAAAGGCTATAAAGCGGGTAAAGCTATAAGTACTGTTTTTAAGAATGCTCTAAATGAGGTGTTAATTGGTAGAGCGTACAAACATGAAATTCTTAAAGTAATTAGAAACCAAGCAAGGAAAATAGGAACAAAAGTGGCTTTAAAGGGGGTAACGAGAATCGGTTTTTGGTGGACAGATATTGCCTTATTTTCTGGATATACTGTTATAGGCTATTATAAATATAAACCCGTGGTGCTAGATAAAATCGAGTAAGCATAAAAATAGCCCTTGCCTGCGGATCTCCTGTAGAATGAAAGTGCG
>NZ_LQYX01000005.1:0-26917 GCF_001587475.1 Geobacillus sp. B4113_201601 | reverse complement strand
AAAGGAAAAATGCTGTTTTGATTTTCTTTATCATAATCGTCTTTCTTTGTCAAGTACACTTTGTGGTGAAGAGCCATTTTTTTATAACTCTGGAAATATATTTACAACTTTATTCAACTGTTCTACGGTAATATCCCCGTAACGTACAATCGATGGTTCAGATGTTAAATCAATAATTGTACTTGATTTTGTTGTTCCATTTGCCCCACCTTTAATAATGTAATCTACTTTATCTCCAACTTGTAACACAGCAGTTTCTAAATCAACAAGAAATCCGTCTGCTTGTCCTGAAATGTTGGCAGATGTCATTGCTACAGGTATTTGCATATACTCCATAAAACCACGCCAAACCGGGTTAGCTGCACAAGATAAGGAAACCGTTTCTCCACCGCAAACCATTTTTTCTGGAACATTATCATTTTTTTTCAAAATGATATTCAGAGGACCAGGCCAAAATGCTTTAATTAGTTCTTCAACGATATCCGGATCTGATGCTACAGCATATTCTTTCCACTCATCTGGATGAGAAAAGAAAAGAGTAAGAGGTTTTGAAAATGGTCTGTTTTTTATGGCGAATACTCTTTCAACCGCGTCATCACTCCAAGGATTAACTGTCAATCCCAAATTACAATCACTGGGTACAACTATTACTCCACCATCTTTCACACATTGAGCTGCTAAAGCAAAATTTTCTGAGGTAGGCTCTAAGATCTTATTTTTTATAGTTTCCATATTTCAGTTTCCCCCTTACAGTACACTGCTTTATAATAAGGTAGCACTCCCTATACATAATTTTATAGAGAGTGCATATATCAAGAATTGTTTTTCTACAATAATTTTTTATTTGACAGTCACAATTTCTTTCACTAGCCCAGGTATGTTTTCGTGGAAATATGAACTAAATTCTTCTAATCTTTTTGTACTACTAAAGTTATAAGTCTTGAGAATCCATCTATTTTTAGCTTCCTCTGGAAACGCAATTTCAATTATCTCGCGATTATGTAAACCATCTTGATTTGGGAATACAAATAAATCACCAGTTTTAATATGAATATGGTCTTTTTCCGCTTTTATAATTGCATCCTTTAAAGCAAGAAGAGCCTCTTTTGCTTCAACAGGTGCATCGTTTATATATGTCGTTCTAGTATCATAGTATCGGAAGCTGTGGTAATTTTCCAAAATAGGATGAACTTGCGATACTACTTGATCCTTATTTGAATCACGCGAGTAGTCATCAAAAGGTGTAAAGAAGTAAGGTTGTCGTAGTATACTCTGATGATGTTCATTTAAAAATTTGAGAATTGCTCTACCATCAATATATCCGGTATATATTCTATTTTGCTCATGAGAACGCATACCCAATAAAGCGAGATAATCAGCCCTCACACTATGTGCTGTGCGATCATTATGATAAAATAACTCACTGTCAGTTTTTTGAGTTTGAGTGCCGTAATATTTTGAATGTGCATAGACATCATGGAAAAAGTCACCATTGTTACGGGTTTCGTAGGCTAATAGCGGCATATCAGTAAGTTGTGCAAATAATTCTAGAAAACCTTCACCCACAAATGTTGTTTTCTTTTGATATTTATCAGTTACTGGATCGTCGTGATCAAATACTGGTCTTACAGGATCAATAGGACAATTCTGAATTAGATGGGCGTAAGTTTCCCCACTTTCTCTATCTGTTCTAATAGTATTACATATTTCAATGAGTTCTTTAGGAACAATATTTTTAGATATTATAGTACTTACTTCATTTTTAAAGCTCATATAGTTTTTGTAGGGATTATTTTGTAAACGCAAAAATACTTCAGTTAATTCAGAATTAGTTTCTTTAGATAATTTAATCAACTTAGTTTTCATATATATCCTCCCTCTATAAATGTTGATATATCAACGTTTTTCAATGTTGATCAAGTGTCAAAAAATTTTGCTCTTTGTCTTATTCAAATGCCGGGCCTATGGCTATCGAAATCTGGAACGGTTTCGTTTGCGTGTGTTTCTGGAGTGTACAGGGAACACTACAGGCAGCCAGGCTGCCTAAGCGCGCACTTCTTCCGCTATCGGCATGATAGTTGGTAGAATGGAACCCGTCAAGGAAAGCACTTTGTTTCCATTCTACCAACTTGGTGGTCCGTATGCGGAAGAAGGATCCCGGCTGATGAACCTGTTTCATCCAGCTAACATGTTTCTAGGATTGAGTGGAAATCACAGAAAATGATGAAGACTCAAAATTATTAAATATGATATTTTAATTATCGAAACATAATTTTTAGTTAAATAAATAATAAATAACATAATTTTTAGTATATTCAAGAGACTTTTATGAGTTAATACTAGGGTAGTATGAAGGCCTTAATTGCTCATATTCTTTTATATCTTTCTCATATAGCAAAGTCAATTCTATATCATCTAAACCTTTTAGGAGTTTTTGACGAGTAAACTCATCTATCATAAAGTTTTTGATTACATTTGGACCTATTACAACACACTTTTCCAAATCAATTGTAATTTCAGCTTCTGGATTTTTTTCAACTTCTTGAATAAGTATTTTAACGATTTCATCTGGTAATTCAATTGCAAGAAGTCCAACCTTTGAGCAATTATTTTTGAAAATATCACCAAAAGAAGGAGCAATAACTGCTCTAAATCCATAATCTAGCAAAGCCCAAGGTGCATGCTCACGACTAGAACCGCATCCAAAGTTTTCTCCTGCAAGTATGATTATCGATCCTCTATGTTCTGGTTTATTAAGTACAAAGTTAGGGTCTTCCCTCCAATCTCTAAATAAATAATCACTTAAGTTTACTCTCTCAGAAAATTTCATCGTATCGCTCGGTGCAATTTGATCTGTATCAACATCAGAGTAACCTAAAGGTAATGCTTTTCCAGATACTTTCCTAATTGCTTTCATATGATCACCTTCTTTACCGATTCATTAATACATTAATATCTGAAGGAGAAGCAAATCGGCCAAGTATTGCTGTAGCAGCTGCAATTACCGGACTGACAAGATGAGTTCTAGCACCTTTTCCTTGTCTTCCTTCAAAGTTACGATTGCTAGTTGATGCACATCGTTCACCAGGTTGCAAATAGTCTGCATTCATTCCTACACACATTGAACAGCCTGAAGCTCTCCATTCGAAGCCAGCTTGCTGGAAAATTTCAGCTAATCCTTCATCCTCAGCTTGCTTTTTTACCTTCATAGAACCAGGTACAACTAAGGCGCGAACACCTTCTTTAACCTTATGTCCTTTCACTACCTGTGCTGCTGCTCTTAAATCTTCGATCCGAGAGTTAGTACATGAACCAATGAATACAGCATTTACTTCAATATCTTTAATCTTAGTTCCAGGCACGAGTCCCATATACTTTAAAGCCCGCTCCTCATTTGAGTTTCTTGGTTGTGGAACTTCACCATCAAGAGGGACAACTTGATCAGGAGTTGTTCCCCAAGTTACATACGGTACAAGTTCTTCAGCATTTATTTTAACTTCCTTATCAAATACAGCTCCTTCATCTGTATATAATTCTTTCCACTCTGCTAATGCTTTTTCCCACTGTTCCCCTTTTGGGGCATATGGCTTATCTTTTAGATATTCAAATGTAGTTTCATCTGGTGCAATCAAACCAGCCCTTGCTCCAGCCTCAATTGTCATGTTACATACAGTCATTCTACCTTCCATAGATAATGAACGTATTGCTTCGCCTCTATACTCAATTACATGTCCTACTCCACCGTCAGTACCGATTTTCTTTAAGATACCAAGTATAAGATCTTTAGCCGTGACATCTTTAGGAAGTTTCCCTTCTACTGTGACAGCCATTGTCTTTGGTTTTCTTTGTAGTAATGTCTGTGTTGCTAAAACATGGGCAACTTCACTAATACCAATTCCAAATGCTAAAGCACCAAACGCGCCATGAGTAGATGTATGAGAATCTCCACAAACAATAGTCATACCAGGTTGTGTTAAACCCATTTCCGGACCAATAACATGAACAATTCCCTGTCCTAAAGTCCCCCATGGATGCAATTGTATACCAAACTCTGCACAGTTTTTACGTAAAGCTTCCATTTGTTGAGCAGCAATTTCATCTTCTACAGGAAGATCTAAGTTATTAGTTGGAACTTGATGATCCATGGTTGCAATTGTAAGGTCTGGTCTTCGAACTTTAAGTCCCAATTGTCTTAATTTATTAAAAGCATGTGGCGACGTTACCTCGTGCATTAAATGGAAGTCTATATAAAGCAAATCTGGTCCACCTTCAGTACTCCGTACCACATGCTTTTCCCATATTTTTTCAAATAGTGTTTTTGGCATTTCATCCTCGCCTCCTTTACTTATCTCATATTTTGGGATAAAATATCCGTATGATGGACAATATTTTACAATATAAAAAAGGTAATTGCAATAGTGGAGTTGGAGTTTTGGATAAAATTGTATTAATCCTTTCCTATTTGGCGGAAGAGGGTCCCTCTGAATTTTCAGAGATCGTTAGTAAGACAGGAATATCTCGATCTACAGCTCACCGCCTATTAATGGCACTTGAGACACATCATCTTGTTGTGCGTACACAAGAAGGTTATACTTTAGGTTCAAGAATAGTAGGATGGGGGGAAAGTTCGAAATTTAGATTGCTTGTTGAAGCATCTAAACCTGCTTTGGTTTCGTTGCGGGATTTAACTGGAGAAAGTACACAACTCTATGTAAAAGAAGGTGATAAAAGAGTTTGTTTAGTTTCTATTGAACCAGCAATGGGTCTTAAAAACACTGTACCTGTAGGTGCTGTGTTCCCACTTGAAGTTGGATCAGCCGGAAAAGTAATTTCAGCTTGGTTAGGGCTAGGGAATAATCCAGAACAAGATAAACTAATTCGTCAACAAGGTTGGGCAGAGAGCATTGCTGAACGAGAACAAGGTGTAGCAAGCGTTAGCGCACCAGTTCTGGATCCCAAAGGTAATTTAATAGCTGCAGTGAGTGTAAGTGGTCCCATCTCCCGTTTAGGTTTAGAACCAGGAAAACGTTTATCTCAACTAGTTGTTGCTGCTGCTAGAGAGATTGAATTAGCAATTCGTAAATATTGATAAAAAGCCATATTGCTAATTCTTAATAAATTGAGAAGGGGGTTAAGTAACTTTTTGGTTCTCCAATACAGGAAGGCCTGTTTTTTCTTAGTCTAATTCTTAGCTAACATCTTTCTATATAAAATGGTGTTGCAAAACAAAAATTATGTATAATTGCACATAAAGCAAAAAGCCATACCATCGCGGTTGTTCCAGCCCAGTATCTTTTAACTCGTTGAACTAACGCTCGATGATACTCTACAGCTTTAATAGTTATTAGGAGACGAGGTGTTTCCTCGTCTTTTTGTGCACTATTTTATATGATTTAACTAGTCACATAATATACATTATGCGTCTATACTTCTCGTTTTTCTTGTGTTATACTCGTCATATAAGATGATTTTTATCCGCGATTTAAGTCGAATTTTTCTCTGTTAAACTCGTCGTATAAGATAGGGGGTGATCAAGATGCTGCACGAATATGAAACGTATTTGCGAGAGAAGGGATTTTCCCCCAACACCGTGATCTCCTACCTCAATGATGTGAATCAGTTTTTGAAAGACTTGCACCTTCGTCCGAGCGATTACGTCACGCCAGCCGATATTCGCAAATGGATCCAACACATGCTAAACCCAACCGAAGGGAAGCCATTGGCGATCTCGACGATCAACCGGCGATTGAATTCGCTGCGGCGGTTTTACGCTTGGGCGGTCGAACGCCGCTACATGGAACAAAATCCGATGAAGGGAATTCGAGACTTGAAAACGGCGGATGAGGAGCACGAAAAAATTATGTGGCTGACGGAAGAGGAGTTTGAGGACCTGTTGCATCGAATGCGCCAAACGCCGGTTCACAGCCGCGGCGTTGATCCAGAAGAGAAGTACCGGCGCGACCGGGCGATTGTGTACCTATTTGTGTATGCTGGTCTTCGGGTCGAGGAGCTCTCCAATCTCAAATTGACGGATATTGACCTGGACATGAAGCGCCTCCGGATCGTTGGCAAAGGGATGAAGGTGCGGACGGTGCCGATCTCAAACATCCTCATGGTCGAACTCCAGGATTGGCTAGCGTTTCGCGCGGAAATGGCGAAGAAAAAGCCTCATGTGGCGGCGTCGCCCTATGTCTTTTACAGCCAACGCTCACCGAAGTTTTCCGTCCGAGGTATTCAGCGCATGGTCGAAAGCTACAGCCTGCCGGATAAAAAGCTCACGCCCCATATGTTCCGCCATACGTTCTGCAAGTGGATGTTAAAGGCGACGAACAACGATATCGAGAAAGTGCGGCGGCTTGCCGGCCATAGCCACATCGCCACGACCTCACGGTACTTAAAGGACAGCTACAGTGATCTCGCCGATGCAGTCGAGGCGCTGCCGAAGTTCTAAACCGAATGAATCGATTCTGGGAGGGATAAAACATGTCTATAATGGATCAATTAAAAGTGATTGATGGGTATTTTGACGACAATGCGTTTCACATGCGTGGCATTGGAGGACTTGCGCTTAAAGAAGAACGATTCAAAGCCAATGGTCTTCGTTCAATGGCACGATTGATCCACGAAAATGAGCCTTTTTCGTTCACCATTGATAAAGAAACGATAGTACATGTTCCAGTTGAGTTGAATAAACGAATCAAGCAAGAATTATTCATGATTGCGGATTGGTTGGAAGCCGAAAAGAAATAAACGAAACGTAAAACTTTTCGATCCGGGGCGTCCAGCGAATGATCGAAAGCTACAGTCTGCCAAACAAAAAACTGACGCCCCGTATGTTCCGCCATACGTTTTGTAAGTGGATGTTAAAGGCAACGAACAATGATATCGAGAAAGTTCGGAGGCTTGCTGGCCACAGTAATATTGCCACTACGTCTAGATACTTAAAAGACAGCTATAGTGATTTGGCGGAGGCTGTGGAGGCATTGCCGAAATTTTAACAGATTATGTTACATTAGGTATTAATGATTGGACCAAAGGAAAAGACCGATGGATGTCGGTCTTTTCAGTAGATATTTACGATGTTCTTTTTAAGCGTTGTACAACTCGATCAACCTGTTGTTGTATTCTACGTTTCCATTCTGGAGCGTCGTTATTGCTTTCAACAAGACAGTCTCGAAGAACTTGTTCTAATAATCTGCAATCTAACCGTCCGGTTGCTTGGAATCCAGCTTCAAACAAGTGGACAAATTGTTCCAAGGTTAAAGGCACGATTCTTAAAGCCATTCGCGAATCGTCAGATCGATACCACACGCCGATTCGGAAAGTTTCGGCAGTATTTGTATCGATCTTGTTCGCGAGAAATAATCCATAAACCCTCTTACCTTGTTGTTCATAATGATCAACCATTTCAGCAACGTGTCGGCGTACTGGTTCGCCTTCAGCTGCTTCCTGACGTGAGGATTGTGTTAGAGTTACTTCGACCACTATAACGAAATCATCAAACTCAAAGATCATATCCGGACCGTTGCCCGGTGCGGGACCGAGAGGTAGAAAATCTTGGTCAATTCTAAATCTCCTTGCTTCCCACGGTTCATTCGCAAGTGAGTTTATGGCAAGAAATGCACGCCAAATCGCCCATTCAAAGTATGCAGCTCCTTCTCCTTGCGGAATTATGCTCCCACGTCTAATTGGTTGAGTTAAAGCACGAAGATATTCCAGTATATCCTGCCATTGATTAACCTGGTCTTGTGCATATTGTTTTTCAAGAACTTTTAGCCAGTCATCTTCCAATTCAAGGCGCAAACGGGAGAGATCAGGAACTTCCATTTCCTCAAGGTTAGGAAGATCTACTGTTTGACCGCTTTTGGCGAGAAGCTGAGCTGTCGTCTGAATCACCTCGATAGCCTTTGGAGCATTATCCGTTGGCAACTTTGCCCCGTTCCAAAGTGTTTCAAGATACTCACTTTCTGGTATTGGAGTATACGGCTCCGCAAGAATTTGTTCGATAACAGTTCTTTTATGGCTTGCGAAACGAAGTTTACGACCATTCTCAACGAAAAGGCCAGTCAACTTCAGGTACCGAAAGTTAGAATCTGCATAATCCAAGAGTGTATTCTCACTTTGGCTTGTCGTTGCAGCTGATCTTAGATATTCTCTGATAAAATTTCTTCGTTCCCTTACTCCTGTGATTGTAGCCAGCCTCTCACGATATTCAGCAATACGGTCCACCACATTATCAATTTCGTCTAAAGACCTTGTTAATTGAACAATTGAAGCCATTTCATCCTGGCTAATTTCGGCGTCTAATCCTTGACGCTCTAGTGCAGCTAGTATTTCAAGGACTATCCGGAGCGGGCTAAAAATAGGTTCAGGAAAAGAATTTTCGATTTCTGAAGGAATTTGATAAGCCAACAACGCTCTCAAAAAGCATTCCTGTTCGCTAGGCATAGTCCTTGATTCGACAAGTCTCATTCCATTCGGTGTAATGGTGAATGGTTTATCTGCAAAAGGTGGTTTGATAAATCCGAGCTGCATTAGGGCAGCACGCCATTTTCTTCCCACGTCGCTGGCGTCATTGTCAGGTGAATCGTTCAATCGTTTAACAAAAACGACCCCTTCATTATGTAGGAGTTTTGCAAACTCCTGTTCTTTTTCTCTCCCGATTAAGTTCCCGTGTAATGGAGATTTCAAAAGAACTCTCAATCCATCTTTCAGCCGCTTGGCATTGCGTACCGTTGTGTTGCCAATGTACCATGCTTTTTGCGTCATAGATCGTTCCCCCAACAAAGTCCTAAAATCCTACAAATAGATACTCTTGAACTTTGTTATTGTTGTCTCCAACTTTATGACCTTGGTTTCCGAATGAGTATCTATGATCTATAGACACGACTTCGACTCTTTGTTTGTATTTAGCTATCAAAGCAAGCATCTCATCTTTTGTAGGTAACGAGTTAGAGGAATAGGATACTATCAAGATGCTGTCTTGATGACGTTTGAACAAAAGGTCAAAAGCGTCATGGGCTCCTTTTATTGAACTGAACGGAGTAGGATAGCTCTTAAATTTCTTTGTTTTCGTATGCCATTGCATTTCCACTCCCTGCCAGTTACGAGCAATACCTTCAACGAAATGATAACGACGAACATAATCGTTATCTGACAATGGACTATAGTAAGGTGGATCGATATAAACTAAATCTGCCTTTTGTCGACAGTCCATTGCATCTCCATGGCGGGATTTATTGGTTTTTCCATTATCAAAAACTGCTCCATTCACCTGTGTTATCGCTTCGAGGAATTGTTCTTGTAAGGTCAGAGTTAGATCACGTCTACCGTCGTCATAACGGTATCCTGTGTAGGTGAAAATTCCACGAGGACGTTTTTTCAGGCATGCTCTGACTAACGCTGATATAGCAAGAGCCTGTTTGTATTCGTTTTTCAATCTACCTAGATTTGCACGAACCGTGTCTATAAACTCATTGTCCTCGTCGTTGAAATACAAGTCTTTGAATGTTTCGGAAACAAAGTTGTCACGCGGAGTTGATTTGTCAAACAAAATCTCTATATCTTCGTCGGTTAAGGTTACAAAGCTATTCTCGACCATCGCTTTTGTAAAGTAATGAGAAAAAGCCATATAGTCGTTGCTGAAAACCTGCTTTCCTTGAGTTTTAAACATATAACTAACTACGCCACTTCCGCTGAACAGGTCCAGAACGCTATCGAACTGGAAATGAGAAGCAACAGACCAGATATGTTCTAAAAGGTTCTGTTTGCTCCCCATAAAACGAGTCGGAGGATATTTGTCCATTTGGCTTGGGAGTTTGACGGGTTCTGGAACGATAAAAATACGTTGTTTTGGTTCGACCTTTACCATGACGTCCTCTCCTGTCCTTTTTGAAGCGTCGCTATTTATGTTTCTCCGAGTCTTATGAACGCTAATTGCGTATTTTCCATACAGTTCATGAACTAAAGGGTGATTCGAGTTTGTCAGTATGACATAACACCCTAACTCATGAAGCCTGTCAACTTCTTGGGCAAGTTCAATATGATCTTCTTCGTAAAACTGTTCCTTCGTATATCTTTTGAAGTCAGAATACTTTCCAACGGGCAGATACGGCGGGTCGAGAAAAATAAAATCGCCCGGTCTCGCGTGTTCTCTCAAAACGTCTTTATAATCGCCTTCAACAATGAGGACGTCTTGAAGTGCGTTACTAGCCGCACGAAGATTTTCTTCATCACAGATTTTTGGATTTTTGTATTTCCCATAAGGAACATTGAATTGTCCTTTTCGATTCACTCGATATAATCCGTTGTAGCAAGTCCGATTCAAATATATAGTTCGAGCTGCTCTTTCAACCGGAGACAGTAAATCTGGGTCAAGACCTCGAACCTCATAATAGAAAGATTCGTCATTTTTCATTTCTTTCAAAATTGAAATCAGTTCTTCGACATTGTCAGCAACGACACGATACAGGTTTATCAGTTCAGGATTAGAATCCGCAATAATTGCGTCTTTTGGGGTGAGTGCAAAGAACAAAGCACCTCCACCAAAAAACGGTTCTATATATCGGTTATATTGTTTTGGTACTTGTGGCAACAACACGTCTAGCATTTGTTGCTTTCCGCCAGCCCACTTCAATATTGGTTTTGGTTTCACCATAGTTCTAATTTCTTCTGAAGCCTGTGGTTTCATTCTGTTTTCTCCTATCAACTATCAGTAATCTTTCTATCAAAAATAATAACATATATATGGATACCCCTATTATACAAACCAGTTATCCACTTTTTCACTGGATTTATCCCCCAAAATCCCACTACATAAATACCGATGCGTCCATGTGATCATTTACCTTCGTACATACGCGTGTCTATGTGTTGAAGAAGAATGATTGAAAGCTACATCCTGCCGAATAAAAAGCTCACGCCCCATATGTTCCGGCATACGTTTTGTAAGTGGATGTTAAAGGCAACGAACAACGATATCGAAAAGGTGCGCCGGCTAGCCGGTCATAGCCATATCGCTACCACATCGCGGTACTTAAAGGACAGCTACAGTGATTTGGCGGATGCGGTGGAGGCGTTGCCAAAGTTTTAATATTGTTGTATGTGGAAAAGGGAGAAAAAACAGCAATATATCAGGGTGACATTGTTGGTTTACTGGTTTGACCCCGGTTAACTCCGACGCCACCGAAAAAGCCGGAGGTCGATTTGTCCTGGCTGGCCGTGTCACCGCACACTCTGGGGGTCGTGTGGATGTCCTGTGTTGACTCTGGGATGTCCTCAGGAGGAGGCAGACGCCGCCACGAAGGATACCCATGGTGTCTCGTTCTCCCCCCCCATCCGGCGTTTCGTGACGTCAATGACATCACGCCCCTAATCCCGACGCTTACCGTCCGGCTCGTTTTGTGGGAACAAGACGGACAGTTGCGTCAAGGGGCGCTGGCATTATCCGATGATTCGGTGCCGTTGCCGCTCGATCGCGTCTCACTGAACCGAGACACATGTCGTCCGTCAAGGGCATCGATGAAGTCTTGTGTGAGCCGCTGTCCATACCGGAAGATTTGCTACTCGGCGGGGATGACAACCCGATTGACCGGCTGAACGCTGAAGAAGGCTTGGTATCCTTCGCCACACCGTTTGTAGCGCACTTCCACTTCCTCGCCCACACAGCCAAGGGGGCATTTCCGCGACATCCTATGTCTCCGACGCGTCCCTTGATTGAGTCTGCCCTGCATCATCCAATCCTACAAAGCCTCCCTTTCCCCAAAAACGTCTGTATGAGCGCATTAGGTCGGTTTTTAGCGGTGTTCTTCTTTTATCCAGTGATCCGGCTTTCAGCCATCGGACGAATGGATACCACGGGCAACAGACGCCCAGCAGTCGCCACGATAGCGGCCACTCGCTTCGTACCTTGATTGAGTCCACGATTGAGTCCACGAAGGTTGATCTTCTCCATCATTACAATGACGAGCCGCCAACCACCCATCATTAGTCGCCACACGCCTCTCACTGAAGGACAGAAGATGACTCTAACAGACAGGGGTTTCCCATGCCAGAGACAAAGAACGCCTCAGCGCTCCCTTGTTTTGGGAAAATCGTTTATATAAAAAAATGAGGTGTTACTCCTCAAACACCTCATTCATCAACTCTTCAATCTCTTTCCACCGCTTCTCTGTTTCTTTTTGATCCACTCGGAAATTTCCGTTCTCTTGTACAATCACATCGCCGGCGCGGGCGTTTTTGGGTAGCTTGCTTTTCTCAATATCGATCATTTTGCCATCCTCCGCCTCACAAACTGCCCATTTACCCTCGAAGCGATCAATGATATATTTCATTTAACCACCTCTTAATAAATTGGTTTTACGTTGAAGGTAAGCGTTGTTCCGTTGGTTGTTGCGATAATCGTTCCTTGTTTGTCGGTACGGAATACCTTGACTTTATAAGATTTCAACCGATTTAAAACTTCCGATGTTGGATGGCCATAGGCATTCTTGCCAACCGAAATTACCGCATATGTTGGTTTTGCAGCTTTTAAAAGCGTTGCGCTGGTCGATGTTTTCGCACCGTGATGACCTACTTTCAACACATCAGCGCGCAAATCCTTTTTCGCTTTAACCATATCCGCTTCTGCTCGAGTCTCGGCGTCGCCTGTAAACAGAAACGACTTTTTGCCGTAGGTTACTTTCAAAACAGCGCTCCAGTCATTTGTATCGCTAGTGCTGTACGATTTTACAGGGCCAACAAACTTCGCAGTCACACCTTTGATTGGCAGAACAACATCTGCTTTAGCAACTTTGATGGTAAGTTTCTTATTTTTCACAGCGACCAAGAAATCTTTATATGCTTGCGTTGTATTACCGACTTTTGGAGCATACACACTTTTCACAGGGAAAGCCTTGAGAACCTCATCAAGACCGCCAATATGGTCGGCGTCTGGATGAGTCGCGATCATGATTTCGATGTCCTTTACCTTCTGCTTTTTAAGATAGGCGACGACATCACTGCCATCTTTATTTCCTCCATCAATGAGAATGTCCTCTCCATTTGGCGCTTTAATGTAAATACTGTCACCTTGCCCAACATTGATGAAGTGTACATACATGTTTTTTGGGGCTGCGTCTGTTACAATTCCCGGTAGTATTGCTATCATAAATACAATTACAGCTACCATCAGCATCTTGATTTTCCTCATTGAAAACTCCCCCTTTTACTTTTCAAGAAGATTATACCATCAATTGAGCTAAGAGGGAGTATAGAAAACAAACAGGAGGCGAAAAAATGTTCGATATTATTGGAAGACTAAGGTGTCCGGTATGCTCAAAAATTGTCCGCCCTAGCGATAAAGTGTTCTTGGATATAATCAATACAATCATCCACCAGAGATGCTACTATCAAAATTTGTCCCGTAAATTCCTCCCATTCAAAGACAAAGGAACATTTCAACATATGTTGCTGAAGTATCCGTTTTTACTTGATGATCATGATAATGAAAGTGTTTAATTTTATGTCTGACAAAAAATAAGTTAAGTTCGTTTTTTCAAGACACGATGACATGCCGTGTCCTCAGGATCCCCTGACCTGGGGACACCCACTGTCCATATTGTCATGGGAGACACGTTTATTATTTCGGTCTGTCGCGATTCATTGTCCATCGTCTCCGGCGGCCGCTAATCCATCGGGACATCTGTCGCGACACCTTTACGCGGTTGCATGTCTTAGTTGTATAGATTTCTAATCGATCGAGGAGCAGAGACACGTCCCTTGTCCTCGTCTTTTATTTGCAATATTTCATCATAGCGTCCTCTGCGTCACTCTGGTGTCCTCACCTTCATTCGCTCCCCTGATTCTAAGCAGAATTTTTATCTTATTGGTGAATTTGCATTGAGAATTATGTTCTAAATAATCATATCATCACCAATCAATTACAATGTCATGATTCATCCCTCACTATGGCGTACAGTGGCTCATACAGTTTTTTCCCGTTCTCTTCATATTCCAGATACCCTACTATCTCATAATCAATGAGAAATTCTCCTGAAGGAATCTCAAAAAGGGTCTTAAGACCCGGCGGCTTAGTGCGATAAATCGGCTTTTCGCTGCCCAGGATTTCATGGTACTCGTACATAATTGGTCATCCTTTCTTCAAATGGTCTTGGTTTATTGGAATGTGAACTGGATTTCCCCTTTTTGGAGTGTCAAATAGGCGTCAAAGGTCTTTTTCCCTTTGAATCCCTTGATCTTATTGGTTTTTCCTTTTTCACAAAGCTGCTTAACGTGTGTCTTAGTGATGTTTTTTCCTAAAATGGACTTCGGAAATGTCTGCTTACACCCGTTGGCATACTCTGTACATCCGTAGAATGTCTTTCGATCGACAATGTATCCTTTTTGACAACGAGGGCATGGGGCGATCGTATTTTCCTTCTTGATCTCTTCAAGCGCCTGTTTGGCATCGATACGTTCAACATCCTGAGAAGCCTGTTGAATCAGCGCATAACATAGCTTTTTCGCCTGCTCAATAAACACCTCTTTTGATCGGTTGCCTTTCCCGATTTCTTGCAAAAACAGCTCCCATTTGGCCGTCATTTCTGGTTTGGATAGGATAGTTCCTTTGACTGCTTCGCAAAGGATTTCTCCTTTCTTCGTCACAAACACTTGGTTTTTCTTTACTTCGATTAGTCGCCGTTGAATCAAGGTATCAATAATGGCTGCTCTTGTGGCTTCGGTTCCTAACCCCTCAACCTGATTCAGCGCTTCTTTCATCTCCCGATCTTCTACGTACTTTCCGGCTGTTTTCATTAGTGTGATAAGCTGTCCTTGGGTATACGGCTTTGGTGGTTGAGTCATCCCCTGCTTAACGGAAATATCGGCTTTAGCCGATTCTCCTTCTTTAACTTCAGGTAAAATAGCTACTTGTTCCCCTTCACTTTCTTCGTCTTTTTCGTTTTGATACAGAGCCTTCCATCCCATCTCTTTCTCTGTTCGTCCTTTAGTGACAAATTCTTGTTTTCCAACAGAAGTAATGATGACGGTTTCGTCATAAACATAATCAGTCATGAACATAGCCAGGGCGCTTTTTAAGATTTCGTAATACACTTCTTTTTCGTCAGACGAAAAAGCTTCAAACGCCTTAGTGTCAGGGACTTTTTCTGTTGGAATAATGGCGTAGTGATCGCTCACTTTCTCTGGATTTACATAGCGTTTAGAAGGCTGAAGCGAACGAATAGGAACATGAATGCCTAAACACTGTTGATATTGGTCCACATGCTTTTGTAAGTAGGTGTATTCTTCCTCGGTGATATATTGCGAATCGGTTCGAGGATACGATACATATCCTTTCTCGTATAAAGATTGCACAAGCTCCAATACTTTCGTTGGACTGAACTTTTTGGTTCGGTTGAGCTTGCTTTGCAGTGTCGATAAACTATGCAGTTTCGGAGCTGGTGTTCGTTTTTCGCTGATTCGCACGCTCTTAATCACTGCTTGGTACGTCTGTTGCTCTTTCGTGATGTCGGGACGGACAGCTTCGTACAATTCATCGGGAGACGAAAAACGCTTGTTCAGTTTCCCCCGGTATGTTCCGTTCTTGACTGTAAACTGTCCCTCTAATTCGTAAAACGGTTCCGGTCGAAATTGTTCAATTTCTTTTTGGCGATCGTAAATCAGTTTCAAAACAGGAGTCTGCACCCGTCCGACGCTAAATACATCCCGGATGCCCTTTTGCTGAAGAAGCAGCGTATAGAGCCGACTAGCATTCATTCCTACTAGCCAGTCGGCGATCTGTCTCGCCTGGGCTTCATGAAACAAATGGATGGTTTCTTTCCCGTCTTTCAGTTCAGCAAACCCTTTTCGAATGGCATTTTCGGTTAGAGATGATGTCCAAAAGCGCTTAATCCGTTTTTTTGAGCATCCGGCCATGAGGATAAGCAGACGAGCGATATTTTCTCCTTCCCTGGCTGGATCGGTCGCAATAATGATTTCATCAGCCTCTTTAAGCAGCTTCTTAACGGTTTGAAACTGTTTGGCTTTATCCTTCGACACTTTGTACTCAAACTGCCCAGGAATAATCGGCAAAGTGGCCAAGTCCCATTTTTTCCATTCCGGACGGTATTCCTCTGGCTCTTTTAGCTCGACTAGATGGCCAATTGCCCAGGTCACTGTTGCCCCGTTCGGAAATTCTTTACACGACTGAATAGAAAGAAAACCGTTTCCTTTGGTATGTGGAAACGGTGATGCGAGTTTTCGTGCCTGGTCGGGTTTTTCTGCAAGAATGACGATCATGAAAGCATCCCCCTATCGATTTCAAATTGGCAGCTCGTCGGCGATTTTCTGATTGCTTTCTTCTTGCTCTCCTTCGCTGTCATCGCTGAATTCGCTGAATTCTTCAATGATCTCCATTAAGTCCTCCTCGGTGATCTCATCTTCCATTTCATCGAATGCGTCTAATTCTTCCTCAATTTCATCTAAAATCGATTGTAGTTCTTCTGCTTCTCCCACTTCTTCGGATTCGTTTTCTTCATCTTCGTTTTCATCCTCAACGTTGCCAAGTAATACCCTCAATTCCTCTTCGGTAATCTCTTCGTCCTCTTCGTCTTCGTCAATCTTATTGATCTCATCGATCATTTCGTTAAGCAATACCACATCCGACTCTTCTAACTCTTGCTTGACTTCTTGGATGTCTTGGGCAGCCGAATCTTCTTCATCCCATACCCATTCTCCATTCCACAACGGCGCAGTATATCCTAAACGGCTTCGGTATTTTTCATAGTTGCTCAATAAATCGCCGTAAATATCGAACTGCCACGCTTTTTCTAGCTTCATCGGGTAAGCCCCAGATACGAATAAATAACAAGTGTTTTTGTCCATGTTCATAAGTTCGCCCGGCGTAATCAATGAGCGCTTTACATATTGCTCTGAAATGCTTTTGCTGCCTTCCTTACGTCCATAGGAAGCACTTTTCTGTTTGTGCTTCACCGTAGTCTCTCCGGCGAGTTCGCTAAAGTATTTCGCTGTTTTCGTGTCTTTCGTTCGCAGAAACAACTGAGTATCGTGGTTATTGATGATCGAACGAGCCATTTCCGGGCCATATCGTTTTTTGTCCTCTAGCTGTCCGATGTCCTGGATAATCGTCATCATGGCCATACCAAGTCCGCGACAGGTTGCCAATACTCGCGGATATTTGTTGATCGTGCCGATGTTGGCGAATTCGTCCAACAGAAAGATAGTGGGAATCGGTAACTTCGAGTGATTCTTGTCAGCAATGTCGTACAGAACAGCGATCAACTGTTCAAAGAACGTGGCGGTCAATTGAACAAACGGGTTTTCATCCATGCGAATCTTGATGTACAAAACGGATTTTTCTTTCTGCAAGTCATGAAATTTAAAATCGCTCTTAGCAGTCATTTTTGCGATCTTTTGCATTGCGAAAATGGAGATTTGTTGCGCCAAGGTCGCCATAATGCCAGCTCTAGTGTTTCCACTGCTCATGTTTGCAAGGGTGAACATATGATACGCTGGATGGTCTGGGGACATATTTTTAATGATTTCATCCAAATATTCTTCATCTTTTCCTGCTCTCGCCACCATTTCAACGACATGGCGCATATTGGCCTTGTCTTTGTATTTTTCCTTCACGTACAGGATGAATGCTGACAGAAAGGCGACAGCTGATTCACTCCAGAAATCGCGTTTTCCTTCGTCAACCGAGTTAGAAGCGATCGTATTAGCAATTGTCCTAGCATCTTCATCATCTTCGACGTAGTCTAATGGATTGTATCGATCGCAATTGACGAAATTGATAAAGTCCACCTGATAGACTTTGTATCCTTGGTCCCTTTTGATCTGATGGGTAGCTTCATATATTTCCCCTTTCGGGTCTGTCACAATAATAGTTTCTTCCGTATGGTTAATCATGTTAGGAAAGACGAATGATTGACCTTTCCCAGACCCCGACGAACCAATGACCAAGACATTTCGGTTATCGATCGTCGTGTTTCTCGGAATGATGAGAAGTTCCCGTTTTTTTGGCACTTTGCCAACGATAATCCCTTTTTCCATCTGAAAAGCGTCAACAGGGTCTGTCGTATACGAGTTGTTTTTTGAGAACATCTTGCCGTCGATGACTTCATCCGGCGTTCCCCACCGGGAAGTTCCATGCAAGCCAAAGTCGCTAGCATATTCTAACTTCGGAACAATAATGGATGACCGAAAAGTGTATAGCAGCGCTGCTAAAATCACAAACGGAGCCAATGAGAAAACCGTTTTTAAGTTCTCTTCCGTGTAAACAAATGTGATTAACTCTTTCGGTCTTAATAAAATTTCTTTTAAGTCGCCTCCGTTCCCGATCATATAAAACAATCCCATCAGAACATAGGCAGCTATAACGGTCAACACAACACTAGCGAATATTGGCTTCCAGGCATCTTTTTTAAAGTTCATCGTGATTTCCTCTCCCCCTTAGCGTTCAAATTCTTGACCACGATATCTTCTGCGTTGTCGTTTCTTCGTTGGGTCTTTCTCATATTTCTTGCGATCATTCGCTCGTTGTGCTTCTTCTATCGCTTCTAACAAGCCATCAGCCACATGTTGCCGGTATTGATACTCCATGATCTGCACTTCTGTTTCAGGTTTTGGCATACGTTCAAGTTTTTGTTGTTCGCTAACGTGGATACGGCGTAAATCTGCTTCAAAGTCTTTACTGCTTTCGCCGCGTTCCACCAGCTCATGCAACCGCAACAAGGCTGCCGTGTTCGTGATCGATACATCTCTGCCGTAATGCTCGCTCAAAATGGCTTGCAAGACGGCTTTGTTTTCCTCAAGCTCCTTGCTCATCTTTTCTTTTCTTAACATGCATTGCTCGATCTTCCGGCTCGCTTCAAAGGCCTGCTCAAAGTCTCTTACCTTCAACGCCTCCATGCGCTCTTTCGATTGCTTTTGAATCGTGCGATTCAAAACGAAGAGACTTTGATACATGTTTCGGGTTTGCTCCGCGAAGGTTGGCATCCGATGAGTCTCTTGCTCTTTCTTCGCCGCATAAGCAGGAATTTCACTCTCTGGCAGCACGCTTCCCGTGTCTTTAAAGTATTGGACGGCATGATATTTTTCCTCAATCCGGAAGTCAGCTCCGGCATGAGGATACAAGACTCGGAACTCTTCTTCTGTTAGCCGTTTTTGCACTTCCAGTGCTAATTCGGCTTTCTTCAGAACCGCTTCGTATTTGGTCAATTCGTTTTCAAAGGATTTCTCCATTTCTTTGAGTTGCGCGATTTTTTCTTTCAGCTGCTCGTTAAATTTGCCAGGATAGAAACCATATTGAATGACTTGTTTTGGTTCTTGCTGATACACATGATACGCCTTATTGATGACATTCTTAAGCGCTCGCAGCTTCAGCTGCTGGCTGTCGATTTTTTTCTTCCAATTGCCTTCGGCCAGATCATGATACACACGTCTTGCTACAGCAAAATCAACATACGATTTTGCTCGCTTGGCAACCAAAAGTAACGATGCTTTTTCTACATCGTTTAAAGAGGCATTTTTACGAATGGATTCGATCGTTTCGTTCAATGATTTTTCTTCTTGATATTCAGAAATGGATACAACTTTTTCCTGTTGTTTTAACGCTTTTAGTTCTTGATTAATACGTTGAATTTCTTGATTCAATTTGCCGTAATATGTAACCGGCTCATACGGTTTTCCTTTCTTTTCAGCTTCTCTTTTCATTCGTTGTTCATATTGATACGCCTCACGAGAAAGACGAATTTGAGGTACTTTATCAATTCCTTGTTTCTCATAACTTTCATGAGAAACTCGGTCATTGATTCCTTTTTCTTTAAATTTTTCGTTGATCCGATCGGCGAAGTTTTTCCGCCATTTCAGAAGCGTTTCTTTATCATTCCAGTTTGTTAAATGAACGGATTTTCCGTTCACTTTTTTACGTTTCTTCCCCCACGTTCCATCTTCATTAAACGGGCGCATCGTTAACATGATGTGAGCGTGTGGATTATGTTTTTTATCACGGTGAATGGCGATGTCTGCTACCATTCCTTCATCTGCAAAATTCTCTTTACAAAAGTCCAAAAGTAATTGCGTTTGCTCTTCATTGGTTAATTGTGTTGGAAGAGCGACGATGATCTCTCTAGCTAATTGAGCGTTATGTTGTTTTTCAACTTTCTCCACTTCGTTCCATAAACGTTCGCGATTGTAGACCCACTCTGGAGCATGTTTTGGCGCAAGAATATAAGTTTCCGGAGGAATGTCACGATGGCCGTATTTTTTCGTTAATCCATCCCGTTCTGAATACAATGCTTCTCCACTTCGATAGGCAGCGCAAGCAACGGCTGAGCGATTTGATTTACTAATGATTTGTGTACGGAATAGAAAGTATGCCATCGTCATTCCTCCTTTCTTAATTTTTTTAGCCCCTGCGGGTCATTTGTCGAAGACAAACTTTTTATCGAGCGAAGCGAGTTCCCATTTACCCCTGAAAGGGGTATAAATGGGCACTCATTTCATTCGTGACTTCATTATACCATAATTTTCTTATTTCGGATAGACATAAAATTACTCATCATGTAAAATATTCTTAAGAAATATTCAAAGAAGAAAGGGTGAATGAAATGGCAAGAAAAGACCCTTTGTCCAGAGCACAAGAGATTGAGGAACAGATCAAAAAATTGCAGGAGAAGCAGCGAAAATACATCGAGCGAGCTCAAAGAGAAATCGGTCAGTATCTAATGGAAACGTGGGATATTGAAGATATCGAGCAGGCGAAATTGTTGATTGACAAATTCAAAGAAGAAGCAAAAAAATATTTCGATAGTTCTCAAAACACGGAGGAGTCCAATGGACAAAAAACGTCCGATCAGTGATCTGCAAAAACGAATTGAACAACTGGAAGAAAGAAAACGACAAATATTAAGATTGGCAAAAGAACGTGAACGTAAAAAAAGAGCGCATCGATTGATACAAACCGGCGCACTAGCGGAAAAGTACTTTGAATTGGAACACTTGACAATCCCAGAACGAGAAGAATTGTTTAAGATTTTCGCGAACTACATTAACGAAAAAAAGCCGGATAAATTTAAGAAAAAAGAATAAGGAGGCCACAGTTAATATGGACTCCCGAGATCACATCAACCAAAGTTTGTATGAGATACTTGAAGAGATTTTGGAAAAGGTTAAACGGTCACGAAAGTTAAATCCTCCCTCTCCTGAAAAAAGCGAATTGGAAGAAACTAAATCAAACGAAAAATCACTTAAAACTTTACTGAAGGCAAAAGAAAACCTGAACGATCTTAAACAGAAGCTGATGAAAAACCCGAAAAAGAATAAAAAAGAATTGGAACGTCTACAACGCATAGAATCGAAACTAGAAGTGAGCATTCGAAAAGCAGAGAGACGAGAAATCGCAAGAGCGCTAACTTCGTTAAAAAAAGACCCAAAACGAACCGTTTTTCGTTTAGTGGAAGCTAAAGACAGGTTAATGATTTTAAAAACAAAACTACAGGAAAATCCTCGGCGATACAAAGCCGAATTGCAGCGAATGGAGAAACTAGAACAACGGCTGAATCAAAAAATCGAAAACGCTCGGTTAAAAACACTTAGAAGAGCCATCATGTATATTGAAAAAAATCCTAAACGATACAAGGAAGAGCTTCAGCGCTTCAGCGAATTGGAAGCAAGACTGAAACAAGAGTTAGAAGAAAAACGAACGCAGGAAAAAGCTAAAACTAAAGAAAAGGATTTAGAGTTAATCCGATGACCCTTTTCTTTTATACACCAATCTGAGAAGCCGTTTTTTAGGTAATTTTATTTTTGCTTCTGTTCAATTTTAATGTTGATTTTTAAACCACAGAAAAAGACCGAAATCAATCGGTCTTTTTGTATGTTCACCTCTCTGATCCTCTTTCTATTGCTTTCCATTCATTCCGATAATCCTACCTATTTTATAAATAGATGAATGAATAAAACATTCAATTTGAATGAATAGAGAATGATAATACCCCTAATAAATGAATAATGAATTTAAAATAAATTAAATATGAATGAAAAATAACAGTGAATCTTATATAAATTAAATTCGCATTTAAAATACATTCAAAAATATTTATTTTTTAAATTCATTTTGATTGATTATATAACATTAATGCTTTATAATGTAGATAAGAATTAATTATAAATTTAATTTGAATGTAAAATGAATTATTAGGGGGAGTTTAAATGAAATTAGTGGTGGCTAATGATATTGGGAATTCGGAAACAAAAATGATCGTGAACGATACGCTCATAAAACAACCATCGGTGGTCAAACGTCTGTTATCCAAGCCAAATGTGATGGAAACAAATGTGGAAAAAAACATTGCTAATTTGTTGGATGAATTGATTGTTCATGTAACAAGTAACGCTATTAAACGAAGTG
Organism: Geobacillus sp. B4113_201601; assembly: GCF_001587475.1. NCBI lineage: Bacteria > Bacillati > Bacillota > Bacilli > Caryophanales > Anoxybacillaceae > Geobacillus > Geobacillus sp. B4113_201601. The sequence goes on along the minus strand of NZ_LQYX01000005.1, from coordinate 4,506 downwards.
GCCTATACTTCATCGGAAAACGCGCCAATATGACGGCCGATAAAGTAGAAAATATGAATATCAAATTAGGGAATAAATCAAAACACGATATTCCAGTCCTAATGACGCTATCGATGCTTGCTGCTCGATCAGTTCAATTGGCATATCAAGAAAATCAAGAGCTTCCTCCATCAATTTCAGTAGATGTCTCAATGACAACAGCAATCCCTGCGTCAGAATATAGTGCCGATCAAGCCAGATACCTTGAAGGACGTTTCACTAGCAACGATCATGTGGTGATTGTATATGTCGGAGAAACTCCTGTGACCGTCACACTCCATTTTCAGACTGTGAAAGTCACTCAAGAAGGCATTCCAGCTCTATATGCCTTATTGGAAAGTGAAAATGAAATTCTGAAGAATTATAACGAGCACTATAAAAAACAAGCTGTGCCAAAAGATTTCGCTAACAAACGAATTCTCCACGTGGATATTGGCGATGGAACAACGGAATATATCTATACTGTTGGAATGAATCCTGTAACAGATGTTTGTTCAGGGGAAAAACGAGGAGTGGGTCATGCCACGGAAGAAGCTACTCAATTGCTGAAAGAGGAAGTTGGCGGCTTTTTGAACCTAAACCGCCAGCAGTTTATGGACATTTTTAGAGATCCATCCCATCATCTTCACGATTTAGCCGTTCGCTTCATGCAAGAAGCACGGTATTCGCAGGCTCAACGTATTCTAGAAGACATTCAAGAAAAATACAGCGACATCGCCGGAAACGTGGATGTAATTGCCGTGTATGGTGGAGGCAGCATCCAGTTCAAAGAAGAGCTATATGAGGAGCTATTGGACTTTGCAAATACCGTACACTGTGAAGTCCTTTGGATTCCAGAAAAATATGCCGTGGACATGAACGTAAACGGGTTGCATGTCATTAACCAAAAAATTCTATTTAAGCAACACGCTTGATCGAGGTGAGTGATCGTGGCAAAACGAAAAATCGTCACTTGGAGGGTGGCTGACACCCCCCAAAGTGACTTGATTAATGAATGGCTGGACAAGCAACAAAATATTCAAGTCTCTCTTACTAACATTGTTTTACACATGATTAACCGTTTCGGAATCAAAGACATCATGGATTACGATATACAAAGAATACTATATCAAGAGTTTTCTTCCGGTACATCCAAAGAGAACAGAACAGTCTCAAACCAAAATGAAGAAGCAGACAATGAAGAGGCAGAGAAAGTAGCCGCGAAATCCTTAAACAATCCAGACCCGAAAAAAGACCGAGATAAAGAAAACCAAGATGATGATAATGATCTCTATAAAAACGTGGATATAAACAATCTTTTCTAAACAGGCTGACCAAGGTTTTGACCTTTAGGTCAGCCTGTTTTATATTCACCATATTTTCCATTTCAGTGTTTGGATTAACTCCCGAATCGCTGCTGATTCGGTAATATTTTTTGTCTGACAATATTGTTTCAACAACTGATAACTCTCATCGTCCAACCGGACGGTTACACGATGCGATAGCGTATTTTCCTCTTTAGGGCGTCCCTGTTTTAGCTTTTTCCGTTCATACGTTAAATCATCATATACCACGACATCTAAATATCCAAAGCGATCATAAATGTTTTGATTTTTCCGCACGAATTCTTCCCACATTTGAGGAATCTCACGAATCAGGCGCAAATATTCTTGTTGTAGCTCCCATGTTTCCTTTTCTGTAGACGGTCGGCGTTGGGCAAACTGGGATAAGATCAATACCTGAAAATCATGTTGTTCATAGCATCGTCCTTCTCTCATAGAAATCACCTTTTTTGTCTGACGTAAATTTATTTCTATATTATCACAAAAAACATCCATGAGTAAATTTTGCTCCCCACCCAGGCATGAAAATCCATCTCTCCTTCCATAATGGAGTGATAACGTTGGTTAATTGGTTCAACCTGGGGAAACGGAATCGATCAAAATTTGCGCGATTTTTAGACAAACACGGCATCACGCAGCAAGACGTCGCAAACAAAGCAGGCGTCAGCAAAAGCACGATCAGCAGGCTCTGCCAATCGGATAAATTTTCGCCGACAATAAAACAGCATCGAAAATCATTAAGGCTTTGCGCCAGCTCACGAAGAAAGACGTTGACTATGACGATTTTTGGACGATGTGAGCGAAGGTGATTGCACGAATCGACGCAAGCAAACGACCGCCATAATTGGCGTATATCGCGTTTTAAGAGGCGAGGTAATGTTTAATACCCCGTCGACCTAAAAACGCCTCTACGCGCCTGCTAGGCGCCTTAAAACGCGCGTCACGCTTCAACGCCCTTAATTCGTGCGACAGCCTGCAATAACGGCGCAAACATATCGTCGGTATCGATCGCCGGCTTGCGCTGACTTGCCGGCTGGCTGGCGCTTGCGTTCGCCGTGAAATCGTACCAAATTAAGCCGATCGGTTTGTAGTCGGCTTGTTTGCGTTGTTGGGCGCGGGCTTTTTCGGCTTTGACCTTCGCTTTTGCACGTTGCATTAGGTCGTCGAGTGTTTTGTTTATGTATGCGGATAGATATCGAATGCCGTAAGGATGACGCTTCTGCACTTCGTTCACTTTAATAGCGACATATTTTACAATTTTATCCAACGGATGTGTATTGTCTATTAATTTATTAATATCGTCATGTTTTTCAACCGGTGAACTAATGGTAGCGTCCGTTTTACGCGCTAAATCGCTTGATTCCGTAGGCTTTTCGGCGTTTTCTACTTTATCAGCTTCGTTGTCACGTAAGTTTAAAACGGCTGCAATACGCTCGAAATTTGCATGGCTCCGGAAAATGAATACAGGCGTTTTAGGTCCGTTACTATTCGGATTCTCACGATAGCAAACAACGACCTCACCCGAGTCTTTGAGCATGCGAGTAGCACGATCAACAGTCGGCAAGGACACGCCTAACTTTTTGGCAAGCGTTTCGCGCCCTGGGAACGAAAAACCGCGGTCTGTTGCGAGCCAAACAATTTCGTCGATGACGCGCGTTGTTTTTTGCGCTTTGCGGAACTTGCGGCCTAATGCGTCGGCGATACGCTCCATTAGCTCATTTTTAATCTTACGGCGTTTATAAACGAAATCTGTGACTCTCTCGATTTCTTTCAGTTGCGTGAATTGTTCGCTAGTGATTATGTACATTTCCGTTTTCCTCCCGTTTCTCCAATTTCGGGACAAACAAAAGAGCGCGTTGCCGTACATATACGTAGGCAAACACGCTCTTATCGGAAGAAAAACGGAAATTTCCAGGCGTTTCGCTCTTGCATTCAACATATTTATGCATTAAAATGGAGACAAGGCATAAATATGCTAACACAAGAGCTTTCGAGCAGGTGTTTGCCGTAGGGTCGGTACGGCGAACGGTGTAAGGGTGTTGGCAGCACCACTTACACACGCTTCGGAAGCTCTTCTATTTTGTCCCGTTCTGTTATGTTGTCTCTATTGTACTACTAATCTTCGAGTCGCGACAAGGTCTATTTTCCAAAAATTCGTGACAACCATCCCCGTTTTTTTGTCCTTTTGTCCTCCGTTGTCTTGTCCTCCGTTGTCTTGTCCTCCGTTGTCGCTGCTATCTCCAATGTGACCTTCTCTTGTTTTTGCGTTCCTTCAATCATCGCGCTTTTTTGTTCCTGTAGTGCTCGAATCGATTGCAGAAGCAGCTCATCTCGTTTATTCAATCGTTCATCTATATATTTCTGTTGCGCTATCACTATTTGTTTGAGTTCCTGTATTTCTTTCAGCAACGCTTCATATTGACGATCAATGCGACCTATATCGCTTTCATCTATCATTTTCAACTCATTTTCTAGTGGTGTAGCGACTTCCGATTCGATACGAATCGGGTCAGATGCGTCATTTTTTTGTTCATTGACAAGCATTGATGCGATCCGATCTACTGGCATCCCTGTATCATTGGACATTTCTTTCATACGTTCAAATATTTGAATATCCTTATCGGTAAAGATACGAAATCCTTGATCGTTCTTTATGAATGTATAACCTGCCTTTTCGAGCGCTTGAGCATATTTGCGAACGGTTGGAGTCGCTATACCAACGATATTCGCTATATCTTTTGTAGAATATTCCTTCATTCGCATTCGTTTTCGCCTCCTCATACGATATACATTCGATACAATCCATATTGAACCCTTTATAACAAAGGGTCTAGCTTGTCGCCGTAGTGCGTCATAGCGCGAGGTACATCTGACTCCCGGGCGATGTCCTCCGTTTTCTGGACACCACTAACGACTTTGTTCGCCGCGCTTTCAAGCGTCATTCTCTCGTCTTTAGCGCGGCAATGTCTGTCCCCGTGTCTTCGAGCATAGCGCTCCATTTCCACTAGGTTGACGCAGCGATCTCCCAATTATCTTGGACAGGTAAATATTGTATATTGTTTTTAAAACTGGCTCTTCACCACAAAGTGTACTTGACAAAGAAAGACGATTATGATAAAGAAAATCAAAACAGCATTTTTCCTTT
>NZ_LQYX01000031.1:0-1846 GCF_001587475.1 Geobacillus sp. B4113_201601 | reverse complement strand
GGTATTGTCAAAAGTTTATCCTCCACACTCACGGTTTTCCCTTGAGTTTCAACGGTTGGAAGAAAAAAAGCTTGCCACCCCCGTTGTTTTCGGCCATCATTGAGGTAACGACACCCAACAGCCAAAACAAAGGAGTGACAAGCTTTGTTACCTCAATTATTAGCCTATTTGCTCGAAATAATCAAGACCCAATATCAAATCATTGTGTATTTGATGGGTGTGATCGTGGGAAAATCCTTGAATCTCGAGGACTTGGACGAACCCATCCAAAAGCCGTACCGGAAACTTCAGGTCGATGACCTTCCGATCATCGATGTGCCGGAAACCCTTGATTACCGGAAGCTGTTGGCAGACTATGAAGCCCAGCACGGACGTCCTTTACGGCCCATCCAGCGCCGCGCGAATGCGAAACACCGTGTTCCGGATTCGTTGACCTGCCCTCGCTGCCAGGCTCCCTCTTCTTACCTGTACGCCAATAACGGCGGAAAAGGGCAATACCAATGCAAAGTGTGCCAGTGCCGGTTCAACCACCGAAATCGGTTCACCAAGCAAGCGGTCTTTCGCTGCCCGCACTGCAAAAAGACGCTGGAAAAAATCAAGGAACGCAAAGAATACCACATCTATAAGTGCAAGAACAACGCTTGCCCGTTTTACCAGGCCAACCTTCGCCGGATGACGAAGAAGGAGCGCCAACAGTTTCAACAGGATCCTCAAGCCTTCAAGGTGCGGTATTTGTTTCGAGAGTTCTTGTTTGACTTTCTCCCGTTGGCTTCCTCGTCGCTCATCAAGCCGAAGGTCGATTTGTCCCGGCTGGCTGCGTCGCCGCACGTGTTGGGGCTCGTGTTGACGTACTACGTCAACTTTGGGATGTCCTCGAGGGAGACCGCCGCCGCCATGAAGGACATCCATGGCGTCTCGATCTCCCATCAGACGGTGCTCAACTACGCCAACAGCGTCGCGCTTTGGATCAAGCCCTTTGTCGACCGGTTCCCGTATGAGCTGTCCGGTTCGTTTTGCGGGGACGAGACGTATATTCGCGTCAAAGGGCGCTGGCATTACCTGTTCTTTATGTTTGACGCCGTCAAAAAGATCGTGCTGTCGTATCGCGTCTCGCCCAACCGGGACACGCTCTCGGCCATCAAGGCCATCGATGATGTCCTCAGGAAGCTAGCGTCCCTCCCAGACGACTTGTCGTTCGTCGTGGATGGCAACCCGATTTACCGGCTGGCGCAACACTTCTTCGCCCAACACGGGATTTCATTTGACGTCCGCCAAGTGATCGGGCTGACCAATGAGGATCCGGTCTCGGAAGAGTTTCGCCCTCTCAAGCAGATCATCGAGCGATTCAACCGGACCTTTAAAGGCAACTACCGCCCGACCCATGGGTTTGGTGCGGAAGAAGGCTCGGTGTCCTTTGTGACGCTGTTTGTGGCGTATTTCAACTTTCTGCGCCCACACAGCGCGCTCGAAGGCCGGGTGCCGGTCGTCATCCCGGAACTGGCGGATCTTCCGCATATGCCGGCCCGGTGGACGAAGCTGATCGCCATGGCACAAGCGTTTCTCCAACAAGAGGCGGCCTGACTTTTTTGTCCTCCGGAGCCCGTTGAACAGAACTCCTGCCGGATTCGGCGAAGCGAACCCTTGACCAACCGAACACCGCCAAAGGTAAAATTCGGTCATGGCAAGGGCGGCTTTCTTATTGCCTTCTTTTTTGTCCCCGTCGCCCTTGACGACTCTTCCGCACCTTTGGCGGGTGTTGGTCAAGGGCGAATCCGGCCCTCCGCATGCCCCACGATGCTCAATGGGATGATCTGTGTGGAGTTTTCATAGAACTTTTGACGCTACC
>NZ_LQYX01000119.1:232-14399 GCF_001587475.1 Geobacillus sp. B4113_201601 | reverse complement strand
CTCTCCAAAAGAAAGTGGATTGGCTTTGTAAGCTTCGGCGCCGACACCAAACGTGTCAAGCAGCCTCCGCTTTTCGGATTGTCTAGCTCCAGCGCCTGGCTCTCTTCTGCCAAATAACCTCCCCCCTCGGGGTGCAAGCACCCCTCTGGGTGAAGAACATTTGGCTTCGAGAGCCGATCACGGCGCTTCCGCTTTTCGGATTGGCGCTTGGGTTTTGTTTAGTTTTCAAGGAGCATGAGCGATATCATCTCGCACACTTTTATTATTATAGACATCCATCAAGTCATTGTCAAGATGTTTTTTGTCGACAGCGACGTTATTTAATATACCTAACAATGATCAAAAAGTCAATGGTTTTTTATAAAAAAAATGACGTCCCTAAAAAAGTAAGGAGACGTCTCTTTCTCTCCATCACAAAACGATTCGTGTTCCATCGTTTCTTTATATTGGATTTTGCCCTTTCGCTACAAGAATGGCCTTTCTCCTACAAAATATACTGATCAATGACAATCAACGCTGCTGCTCCGGGAAGACCGAGAAACCCGCAAATGAGTGAAGTGATGAAATTGATCGGTATATGAACGCTGAACTGTCCGCCGATGGCGTTGATGACAAACAATGCAAGCGCGCCGACGAGCAGCCGAACGGCAGCGTAACCGATCAAGCGGAGCGCTTTAAGGCGGGCGCCAACAATCAGCAGCATTGTGATGAATACCAATAACAAAGGAATCACAACATTTGGCTCCAAAGACTCAACCCCCTTTTTTCTACGCTTGTACTACAAACGTATGAACAGCGGGGGAAAAAAGAACAAAAAATATAGCGAAGGGCACATTCTTTTCATCAGAAGGAAGGTTTGAGAAACACTGTTGGAGAGCGGTATTTCTCCTTCAATCACCGGCCTTCCATGGTTTCAGGCGTTTCTAACCCCTCGGCTGCATTTCAGCCCTAGTAGTGGGCGCTCAAAGCCGTCTAACCGGAAGAAACGATCACCAACGATTTCCACACCGACATCACCGGCTTCTCCTATGCTCAGCGACGAACCGCTCCGCGCATAGGATGGAACCGATGGACGTTTGTCACGCGGCGGTGCTTTGCCTCGCGGAGAAGAAACAAATATTTGGCCTCGGCGAGTTGCAGCGCGCTCCACACTTCTGGTGACGGGTCGACACTTTTTTCGATGAGCTGCTTTTGCTCGAGCCATTCGTCTCTTGCCTTTTGCAGTTCAGCTAGCAGCTTTTCATCAAACTGTCTCTTTAGTTTCCCCTTTCGCCGCCAAAGCAAATCGATCCCCACCTTTTTTTCTCTATAGTTCGCGACGCCCTTCCAACGCCTTTGACAGTGTCACTTCATCCGCATATTCCAAATCACCGCCAACAGGCAAGCCATGAGCGATGCGAGTCACTTTAATCCCCGTTGGCTTCAACAGGCGCGAGATATACATCGCCGTTGCTTCTCCCTCAATGTTTGGGTCGGTTGCCAAAATGACTTCTTGAATCGTTTCGTCCTGCAACCGCGCCAATAGTTCGGCGATTTTAATATCTTCCGGACCAATGCCTTCCATTGGGGAGATTGCGCCGTGCAAGACGTGATATAAGCCGTTGTATTCTTTCATTCTCTCCATGGCGATGACGTCTTTCGGATCCTGTACGACACAAATCGTTGTTCGATCCCGACGCTCATCTTTGCAAATGTAGCAAGGATCGCGATCGGTGATATGCCCACAAACCGTGCAGTAACGAATCTGTCTCTTGACGTCAACAAGCGCTTTGGCAAATTCAAGCACGGTATCCTCTTTCATGGCTAACACATGAAAAGCTAGGCGGGCAGCCGTTTTTGGGCCGATCCCGGGCAGTTTCATAAAGCTATCAATCAGTTTGGATAGCGGTTCTGGATAATGCATCGTATCCCCCTAGAACAATCCTGGAATGTTAAGCCCTTTTGTAAACTGCCCCATCATATCATTGGCCAGTTCATCCGCTTTTTTGAGGGCGTCGTTTGTCGCTGCTAAAACCAAATCTTGCAGCATTTCAATGTCATCCGGATCGACCACTTCTTCTTTAATGTTTACCTGTAAAATTTGTTTATGGCCGTTGGCGATCACGGTTACCATGCCGCCCCCGGCTGTGCCTTCCACTGTTTTTTCCGCCAGTTCTTCCTGCGCCTTTTGCATTTCTTTTTGCATTTTTTGCATTTGCTTTAACATTTTTTGCATATTGCCCATTCCGCCACGCATCATTTTCACATCCTCCTTTGGTCGGTTATTCTTTCATTTCGATCAATTCCTCGCCAAACAGCCGCTTTGCCTCAGCGATCAACGGCTCCTCCTCGCTTTTTTCCGCTTTGGCTTCTTTGTTGCGGATAAACTCTTCCCTTATTTTTCCCCATTCCTCTTCCGGGATAGCGATCATTTCAAAGCGCCGATGAGTCAGTTCAAACAAAATGGCTTCAACGTTTTCTTTGACCGAGCTTGCTGGATCGGTTGCCATTTTGCAATGGATTTCATATTTAAATTTTAACACAAATGCCGAGGCATTTGCCGCAACAGGCTCGCTTTCTTGCAGGAGCGCGGCATGCGATACTTTGTGCTGCCGCTTTAACGTATCAAGCACATCCGCCCAGCGGCCTTTCACCAGTGCCAAATCTTCGTGCGTCGCTTGCTTCAACAGCTCATAAATGCGGCCGACTGGCGCTTTATATCCCCCTGCTTTCACCGCTTTCACCGGTTTTTTCGTTGAGGCGGGAGCGGATGAAGAAACGGACGATTGTTCCTTTAGACGGCGCAATTCTGCTTCTAGCATGTCCAGTCGCTTCATCAACGGTTCAAGTTCGGAAACAGAGAGCGCCGAAGCGGCGGATGGCGAATGACAAAGCTTCACAAGCGCCACTTCCAGCAAAAGGCGCGGGTGGTTCGTCCATTTCATCTCTTGCTGGCTTTTGTTCAGCAATTCAATAGCCCCGTACACATCGTGGAGCGAAATCGTCTCAGCAAGGGAGACGAACGTTTCATCAACAATGGCAATTTGAATGGCGTCTTCGACATGAGGGGCGGTTTTATAGAAAAGCAAGTCACGATAGTACAAAATCAAGTCTTCCACCAAACGATTCGGGTCTTTTCCTTGCTCCATCATCGCCTCAAACTGTTGCAACACTGCGGCCGTGTCTTTCCGGTGAATCGCTTCAATCAAACCGGCCAACACTGCAAATGATGCCGCCCCGGTCATCATCAACACATCGTCAAGCTCGATCGTTCCATCGCTAAACGAGATGGCCTGATCGAGCAAACTGAGAGCATCACGCATTCCGCCATCGGCAGCACGCGCGATAGCGGACAGTGCCTCATCAGATGCCTGCACCCCCTGGGCATTGGCTACGTATTTCAGACGCGACACGAGACCCGATAGCGGGATGCGGCGAAAATCAAACCGTTGGCAGCGGGAAATAATCGTCGCCGGAATTTTGTGCGGTTCAGTGGTAGCCAAAATAAAAATGACGTGTTTCGGCGGCTCTTCCAACGTTTTCAGCAAGGCGTTAAACGCGCCAATTGATAGCATGTGCACTTCATCGATAATGTACACTTTGTAGCGGACCGAGGTCGGAGCGAATTTGACCTTTTCGCGAATGTCGCGGATTTCATCGACACGGTTGTTGGAGGCGGCGTCAATTTCCAACACATCCGGAATCGTTCCGTCTGTGATGCCGAGGCAAGCAGGGCATTCGTTGCATGGTTCGGCCGCCGGAGCCCGTTCGCAGTTGACCGCCTTGGCAAAAATTTTCGCCGCGCTCGTTTTTCCCGTCCCGCGCGGACCGGAAAATAGGTAAGCGTGCGATATTTTATGGTGAAGCAGGGCGCTTTGCAACGTCTTAGTCACGTGCTCCTGGCCAACCATGTCAGCGAAGCGCTGCGGCCGGAAAACACGGTATAACGCTTGATATGCCACGGAAAACGGCCCTCCTCTTCCTCTCATCTTATTTATTATATAACTTCTCGTTTCGATTTGAAATAACAAAAAACCCACTCGTTATGAGTGGGTTTTTTCTTCTATGTAAGGCCGTGCACCTTCTGTCGATTAGCTGCCCCGAGCGTTGCTCAAGCAGTTAGCTCAGCCCAGGCACCCCTGCGGCACATGGGAGCATCCGCTTACTGCTGCTTCCTTCCGGACCTGACAGGGTTCACGGAATCCCATTGCGCAGGACCCAGACGTCAACACCACTTGCTTGAGACAGACCTCACAACAGACTAACCTCGAGAAGGAATTCAGCCTCGCTAGAGCGGATTGCGAGTACAGGGCACCGCTACCTCCCCGCTTAGCACGGCACTATCAGTATAGCTCGTTTGCAGAAAAAAAGCAATGTCACCGAACCGATTTTTCATTGGAACTCCCGCCAACATTTCTCTTCTGTTCCCGCAGCCGGCGGAAAAAATCGCTTAACAGCAAGCCGCACTCGCTTGCCAACACACCGCTCGTCACGCTAGCTTGATGATTGAACCGGCTCTCTTGCAGCAAGTTCATCAACGTCCCGGCGCAGCCTCCTTTTGGGTCGCTGGCGCCAAACACCACCCGCTCAATGCGGGAAAGAACGATCGCTCCCGCACACATGGCGCATGGCTCAAGCGTCACATACAACGTCGCCCGCTCAAGCCGCCATGAACCGATCGCCTGGCACGCTTCATCAATCGCTAAAATTTCCGCATGGGCAATGGCGCGCTGCTCCGTTTCCCGCAAATTATGGGCGCGGGCGATGATGCGGCCGTCTTGGACGATGATGGCGCCGATCGGCACTTCACCGATTTGCTCGGCTTTTTTTGCCTCTTCAATCGCCAACCTCATGTAATACTCATCGTGGTTCATCGTATACCCCTTTGCGCAAACGGTCATTTCTCTTGCCTTTCCATCATAAAATATGGAGAATAAAGACGCAACTAGGAGGGCCAGTATGCAAATCCATGTCATACAGAGCGGACAAACGTTGAGCGGGATTGCCGAGGCATACGGAACGACCGTCGAGGAAATTGTCCGGGCCAACAAGCTCCCAAACCCTGATAAACTCGTTGTCGGCCAGACGCTGGTGATCCCGATCGTTGGCCGTTTTTATTGGGTGCAGCGCGGCGACAGTTTATGGTCGATTGCACGCCGATTCTCGATTCCGATGCAGCGGCTTGCAGAGGTGAACCGCCTCTCGTTAAATGCCCCGCTGCGGGTCGGTCAGCGGTTGTACATCCCTCCCGGCGCCAAGCGGAGAGCGGAATTTAACGCATACATTGAGCCGCGCGGAGCCACGGTCAGCCCGGCACTGGAAGCGAGCGCCCGCGAGGCCGCCCCGTATTTGACCTATTTAAGCCCCTTTTATTTTTCTATCCGGCGCGACGCAACACTGCAAGAACCGCCGCTTGACGACTTTCCCGCCATCGCCCGCGCCAACCGCGTCACGCTTGTTATGGTGGTTGCCAACATTGAAAACGGACAGTTCAGCGACGAGCTTGGCGCCCTTATTTTAACGAATGAGACGCTACAAAACCGCTTGCTCGACAACATTGTCGCGACCGCCAGACGTTACGGTTTTCGCGACATTCATTTCGATTTTGAATATTTGCGCCCGGAAGACCGCGAGGCATACAACGCCTTTTTGCGCAAGGCAAAACGGCGGTTTGAACGAGAAGGGTGGCTAATGTCGACCGCGTTAGCGCCGAAAACGAGTGCGACTCAGCGCGGGCGCTGGTATGAGGCGCACGATTACCGGGCCCACGGGCAAATCGCCGATTTTGTCGTCATTATGACGTACGAATGGGGGTACAGCGGCGGACCGCCAATGCCCGTTTCGCCAATCGGCCCGGTCCGGCGCGTACTTGAGTATGCCATTTCGGAAATACCGGCAGGGAAAATTTTAATGGGACAAAACTTGTATGGCTATGACTGGACGTTGCCGTACGTACCGGGAGGTCCATACGCCCGAGCGCTTAGTCCGCAGCAAGCCATCGCCCTCGCTGCGAGGTATAACGTCGCCATTGAATACGACATCGAGGCGCAAGCGCCGCACTTTCGCTATCGCGATGAGAACGGCCGCGAACATGAGGTATGGTTTGAAGACGCGCGGTCGATTCAAGCCAAATTCCAGTTAGTCAAAGAACTCGGGCTGCGCGGGGTGAGCTACTGGAAGCTTGGCGTTGATTTCCCGCAAAATGGGTTGTTGATCAATGATCAGTTTATCGTCGGAAAGAGGGGAGGATGACGGATAAAAAAACCCGCCGATTGAAGGCGGGTTTTTTTATGGTCGGAAACGGCGGCTTAGTGGGAAGCCGTTCCGAATAGACAATTCTCCTCTTATGCGCGTCAGTATGGCTCTTCATCGCCGTGGCCGAGAATAGGGGGATTGGCGTCCGCCGTTCCTTTCTTCTCATTGCCAACGTCATTCACTATAACACGACCGTAAGGAAAAGTCAATCAATGGCGAAGAGGAATCACCTCTGTTCCCCGCTTAGCGAATGACATCCCGATTCCCCATGTACGGACGGAGCGCCTCGGGAATTACGACCGAACCGTCTTCCTGCTGATAGTTTTCCAAAATGGCGGCGACAGTGCGCCCGATCGCCAGCCCTGAGCCGTTTAGCGTATGCACATACTCCGGCTTTGCGTTCGGCTCGCGGCGGAAGCGGATATTGGCGCGGCGCGCTTGGAACGCCTCGAAGTTGCTGCACGACGAAATTTCCCGGTACGTCCCATAGCTTGGCAGCCACACCTCGATGTCATACGTTTTCGCGGCGGAAAATCCAAGATCCCCTGTACACAAGGCGACGACACGATACGGAAGCCCGAGCCGCTGCAAGATCGTTTCCGCTTGGCGCGTCAATGTTTCGAGCTCCGCATATGAATCCTCCGGCTTGACGAACTTGACGAGCTCGACTTTATTGAATTGGTGCTGGCGGATGAGTCCTCTCGTGTCGCGGCCAGCCGAGCCAGCTTCGGCGCGGAAGCACGCGCTGTAAGCCGCATAGTAAAGCGGCAAATCGTCAGCCGCTAAAATTTCATCGCGATGCAAGTTCGTCACCGGCACTTCCGCTGTCGGAATGAGGAAATAATCCTCGCTGTCCAAATGAAACGCATCTTCAGCAAACTTCGGAAGCTGACCGGTTCCGATCATGCTCGCCCGGTTCACTAAATATGGCGGCCACACCTCTTGGTAACCAAACTCATCGAGGTGAATGTCGAGCATAAAGTTGATTAAGGCCCGCTCAAGACGAGCCCCTAGCCCTTTATAAAACACAAACCGGCTTCCTGCCACTTTGGCGGCCCGCTCAAAATCAAGCAAACCGAGCTGGTCAGCAATGTCCCAATGCGGCTTCGGTGCAAACGGAAACGAGCGTGGTTCTCCCCATCGTCTCACTTCGACGTTATCTTCTTCCGATTGGCCGACCGGCACAGACTCATGCGGCACGTTTGGCATCGACAAAAGAAGACCGTCAAGCTCTTCTTCAAGTTGGCGAATTTGCTCGTCCAATTGTTTAATGTGGTCGCCGACTTGACGCATTTCGGCGATCAACGGTTCAGCGTCCTTTTTTTCACGCTTTAAGACAGCGATTTGTTGCGACACATTGTTGCGCTTGCTTTTCAACTCTTCGACTTCCGCGATCAAACGGCGGCGCTCCTTGTCGAGCTGCTCAAACCGGTCGATGTGGGCCAAGTCCCCGCCCCGCTGCATCAGCTTTTCTTTTACCTCTGGAAATTGAGTGCGCAGTAATTTGACATCCAGCATTTGTTTTACCTCCTTACCCACCATTTATTATACATAAAAACGCTCCCGTCCCAAAAAAGGGACGGGAGCCATCCCGCGGTGCCACCCTTATTGAAGGCTCATCATGCCTTCCGCTCATGCCGATAACGGCGGCTGCCGAAAACGCCTACTGACCGCTTAGGTGTTCAGCATTTTGCTCGAGGATGGATTCACAGGCGCCGCCTGCCGATTCGCACCACCCACCGGCTCTCTGAAAGGAGGAATGCCTGCTACTAGTTCCTCTCATCGCGTTCGCATTTATTATACGCTTGATACCTTTTTTGCTTCCTTGACCATATTTAAGAAGTATTGCATGAACCGATGGTCATCGGTCAGTTCGGGGTGGAACGAGCAGCCAAGAAATTGGCCTTGCCGGGCCGCGACAATGCGGTCGTTGTATGTCGCGAGGACATCGACCCCGTCTCCGACCTCGACGATGTGCGGCGCACGGATGAAGACGCCGACGAACCCGTCGCCGACCCCTTGAATCGACAGCTCCGCTTCAAAGCTTTCCCGCTGCCGTCCGAACGAGTTCCGCTCGACCGTAATGTCCATCAACCCTAAGTGCGGCTCGTCGTAACCGACGATTCGTTTCGCCAGCAAAATGAGTCCGGCGCACGTGCCGAACATCGGCTTGCCGGCGGCGGCAAATTGCTTCAGCGGCTCCATGAGTCCGTACCGGTCAATCAGGCGCCGCATCGTCGTGCTTTCGCCACCCGGCAGCACGAGCCCATCGAGTCCAGCGAGCTGCTCCGGTTTTTTCACGATGACCGCCTCGGCGCCGCACGCCTCAATGGCGCGCATATGTTCTTGCACGGCCCCTTGCAGTCCAAGCACTCCAATTTTCATCGTTCCTTAGCTCCTTTGTCCGGCTTACCAACCGCGTTCTTGCATGCGGTGCTCCGGCAACAATGTCGCGACATCGATGCCGCGCATCGCGCCGCCCAACCCTTTGGACAAGTGGGCGATCAGCTCGTAGTCCTCGTAATGAGTCGTCGCTTCAACGATCGCCCGCGCATATTTTTCTGGGTTTTCCGATTTGAAAATGCCTGACCCGACAAAGACGCCGTCTGCGCCTAAGTGCATCATGAGAGCAGCGTCAGCCGGTGTCGCGACACCACCGGCGGCGAAATTGACGACCGGGAGGCGGCCAAGCCGTTTAATTTCACGCAACACTTCGACCGGAGCCCCAAGCTGCTTCGCCTCAGCGACAAGCTCGTCCTCGCTCATGCTGACGACTTTGCGGATTTGCGCGTTGACTTTGCGCATATGGCGCACCGCTTCAACGATGTTGCCTGTCCCCGGCTCCCCTTTCGTCCGCAGCATCGACGCCCCTTCCGCGATGCGGCGGGCGGCCTCACCTAAGTCGCGGCACCCGCATACAAACGGAACCGTAAACTGCCGCTTGTCAATATGAAATTCTTCATCAGCTGGCGTCAACACTTCACTTTCGTCGATGTAGTCAACGCCGAGCGCCTCAAGGACGCGCGCTTCCACATAATGACCGATGCGCACTTTCGCCATCACCGGGATGGAAACGGCGTTCATCACTTCTTCGACCACCGTCGGGTCCGCCATGCGCGCGACGCCGCCGGCAGCGCGAATGTCCGCCGGGACGCGCTCAAGCGCCATGACCGCGACAGCCCCTGCCGCCTCAGCAATTTTCGCTTGTTCCGCATTGACAACGTCCATGATGACGCCGCCTTTTTGCATTTCTGCCATGCCGCGTTTGACGCGGTCTGTGCCTGTCAATGCCAACGTTGATTCCCCCTATTCCTATCCTTATGCTTAGTCATATACGCAAAAGGATGATTCCACTGTTTTATTTTACCTCAATTTTTACAAAAATCACAATGGAAAAAAGCTCCCCAAGCAGGGGAGTCGCTTCACAGCCAGCTTTTCACCGTTTTCGCAGCGCTCGTCCATAAGTCGGCGAACAGGCCGCCGATCGCGCGCATGGAGAGCACAAACCAGTTTGCTTTTTCCACCTCAGCGGTCGTCACAAGCGGAACACGGATGTTTTTCTCCATGTCCGGGCTTAAAAAGGCAAGGGAGTCATCTCCTTTATAGTCGAGCGTCATATACCCGACAGTTTCTCCTTTTTTCAGTGGAGCGAGCAGTTTCCCTTCCTTTGTCATTTTTTTCTTATCGAATACATAGACGGGCTTGTACTGTTTTTCCTCACCGTTTTTGACGAGCAGTGCCAGCTTTTTCGCCGTAGCGACGCGCACTTCTTTTTCTTTCCCTTTGACTACCGGAACTGTGCTTTTTCCTTTCAGTTCATATCCTTTCGGATAAAGTGTTTGAAGCGAATATTGATGGAATCCGTAATCAAACAGTTTGGCCGTCTCTTGAAAGCGCGCCTCTTTTGTCGTTTTTCCACTCGCGTCTTTCGCGTTCATAACAACAGAAATGAGGCGCACCCCGTTCCGCTTTGCCGTTCCGGTAAAGCAGTTGCCGGCAAATTCTGTATAGCCAGTTTTCAGCCCGTCAACCCCTTCGTATCCGTATACAAGGCCAGGAAGCATCCAATTCCAGTTGTCCATTCGAATTTCATCTTCTGTTCCTTCCCGGAATATTTTTCGGGGAATACTCGCTGTTTCCAGCACTTCGGGATGGTCTTTCAACAGCCGGTAGGCAAGCATCGCCATGGACCGTGCGGACATAACATTTTCCTCATCCGTGTTCGTTCCCTCTGGATGGAAGCCCTTTAAGTCTTGATTGCTGAGCCCGGTCGCATTGACGAACTTATAATCTTTGAGCCCAAGCTGCTTCGCTTTTTTGTTCATCATCGTTACAAAATTTTTTTCCGATCCAGCTATGATCTCAGCAATGGCAACCGTTGCGGCATTAGCTGAATAAATCGCCATCGCTTCATACAGTTCCCGCACCGTATATTTGCCGTCCTTGCGCAGCGGGACGTTCGACAAGGCACGGTCTTGGGAAAGCCGATATACATACTCGCTCGGCGTATACGTTTGATCCCATTTGACGCGCTTCGCCTTAATCGCATCAAGAAGCAAATATTCAGTCATCATTTTTGTCATACTGGCAATGCCGAGCACTGTATCAATATTTTTTTCATACAAAATTCTTCCTGTTTGCGCGTCCACTAAAATGGCCGCATCGGCTCGAATGTCAAGCGGCGCGCTTTCCGCTTGCACCGTTCGTTGGAACGGCCAAACGGTCAAACAAAGACAAATCGATAGCAGCCAAAAAAACCAAGTTTGTTTTTTCGTTTTCACGTCGCACCCTCCTTACACAACCGTTATTGTAACATATGGACAGCCAAAAAAATAGACGGAGGACGAATCTCCGTCAAACTTAGGACGATTGGCGCAACTGCGCTTAAAACGCGGAGTAGTTTGGCGCCTCTTTCGTAATTTGTACATCGTGCGGATGACTTTCGCGCAACCCTGCGCCCGTCATGCGGATAAATTGCGTTTTCTCCCGCAACTCATCCAAGTTTCTCGTCCCGCAATAGCCCATACCGGCGCGCAGTCCGCCGACGAGCTGGTAAATCGTATCGGCGAGCGGTCCTTTGTATGGCACGCGCCCCTCAATGCCTTCGGGAACGAACTTTTTCGCATCTTCTTGAAAGTAGCGATCTTTGCTGCCGCGCTCCATCGCCGCGACCGATCCCATGCCCCGATATACTTTAAAGCGGCGGCCTTGATAAATTTCTGTCTCTCCCGGGCTTTCCGAAACGCCGGCGAGCAAGCTTCCAAGCATGACGGCATGCGCTCCAGCTGCGATCGCCTTCACGATGTCACCGGAGTATTTAATCCCGCCATCAGCGATAATGGGAACGCCGTGTTTGCGCGCCTCTGTCGCACAGTCGTAGATCGCCGTAATTTGTGGAACACCGACCCCGGCGACAACCCGCGTCGTACAAATGGATCCCGGTCCAATTCCAACCTTGACAATGTTCGCCCCCGCCTCAATTAAATCGCGCGTCGCCTCAGCTGTCGCGACATTGCCAGCGATAATGTTCAAGTCTGGGTATTGACGACGAATGTTCGCTACCGTCTCAAGAACACCTTTGGAGTGACCGTGCGCTGTGTCGACAACAATGACGTCGACTCCCGCCTCAACAAGCTTTTTGACGCGGATCATTGTGTCGGCTGTCACCCCTACGGCTGCACCGACAACAAGCCGTCCTTTAGCGTCCTTTGCCGAGTTGGGAAACTCGATCACCTTTTCAATATCCTTAATGGTGATGAGCCCCTTCAACACTCCGTTTTCATCGACCAAAGGCAGTTTTTCAACCTTATGTTTTTGCAAAATTTTCTCCGCTTCCTCCAACGTTGTTCCAACCGGAGCAGTGATTAAATGGTCCTTCGTCATTACCTCGGAAATTTTTATCGAGTAATCTTGAATGAAGCGCAAATCGCGGTTCGTAATGATGCCAACAAGCTTTTGTTCGTCGGCATTGTTGACGATCGGCACACCTGAAATCCGGTATTTGCTCATTAAATGTTCCGCGTCATACACCTGATGGTCAGGTGTCAAGAAAAAGGGATCGGTAATAACCCCCCGCTCTGAGCGTTTCACTTTGTCCACTTGTTCGGCTTGCTGCTCAATGGACATATTTTTATGAATAATGCCAAGTCCTCCTTGCCGAGCCATGGCAATGGCCATCTCGGCTTCCGTCACAGTGTCCATGCCGGCACTAATAATGGGGATGTTCAGCTGCAGGGTATCGCTCAATTTTGTCGTCACATCAACGTCGCGCGGCAATACGTCTGATTTGGCTGGGATGAGAAGAACATCGTCAAACGTCAAACCTTCCTTTGCAAATTTCGTTTCCCACATGTTTTCTCCCCCTTGTCCGGAAATATTATTAGTAGCTTAACAACTGGTTAAACTACTGTCAAGGAATCAGGGAAATGTTCAACTTTTCAGTTATTTGTTCATCATCTAGTGACAGGGGGGATAAAATGTTCGGAAATAACAACAAACAACCCCGCCTTTCCGTTTTCCAATCCGCTGACACCGCTCGCCAATTTTTGCAGCAATGCTACAAACAATTGCATCGCGAAGATGCTGTTCAGCGCAGCTATACGAACTGCTACCCGTTTTTATATTATTTGGAGCACGGGCAGAACTTTTATGCTACAGCTCAACAGGCACCGCTGTCAATCAAGCCTGTGTTGTTGTTTTATGGTATGGTGCAGCTTTTAAAAGCATGTCTGCTTACCGTTGATCCCGATTATCCTGAGTCGACGTCAGTCCTCGCCCACGGTGTATCAGCAAGGAAACGGAAAAAGCAAGGTTATGAATTTCTTGATGATGAGGTAAAAGTACAAAAAAACGGTTTATTCACTCATTTTTCTGAAAAAATGTTTCATGTGAAACAGGAAGCCGGGGAGAAGTTTCGGATGGGGGCGTTGTTGCAACGGATCGGCGAATTGCATGACACCTTTTTCCTCTTAAGTGGACGAAAAAAGCAGTTGTCTTTGCCGGTTGTACATACTGTCTCCCCTCCAATGGTAGCCATCCCAAAAGCCATTTTAGACTATTATCACATGCCATTGACTCGCTTCCTTCAATACCTACGGGAAGAGGGGCAAGGAAAGGCGATCACATTTGTCAATGAAGAAGGAGAATGGCTACGTTTTCAACTGACAGCGCCGCTTTCCCCGGTCGGGGAGGGACCATTTTTCTTTCAGCTTGATGGCACCTATCGAATCGCGGTCAAGAAAGAAAAAATTTTTTTGTTACCGGAAATACATGCTCACTATTTATTGTTGTACAATTTGAGCATGATTTCTCGGTATGAAACCGAGTGGTGGTGCGAGCTTCTTCACTCCTATCCAAGCAAAGCGTATATTTTTATTGTCGAATTTCTCACCGTGTCAGCGAAAAAAGTTCCATGGCTCGTGAATGAATACTTGATGCAAAAATGGAACAGCTGCTCAGCCGATGCGTAAATGCCGTTATGATCCAACCCGCAGTAACGGCTGCCACTCTGCGTTGGCTGAGAACAAACTATTTCTTTACAGTACGAAACATAACGGTCAAACCAAACAAAAAATCCCTTGTCGATATGAACATCGACAAGGGATTTTTTGCCTAGCAGCGACCTACTCTTGCAGGGGCGCTGGCCCCAACTACCATCGGCGCTGGAGGGCTTAACTTCCGTGTTCGGGATGGGAACGGGTGTTTCCCCTCCGCTATCACCACTAGGCTATTATCGACACATTTTATTATAAAGAAAGTAAGCAGATTGTCAAGGGCTTTTTCATTCCTTCAAAACTAGATAACCGTCGGAAGAAGCCGCGTTTCGTACTGTCTAGCTCCGGCCGCCATCGGCTCGCGACGCTTCGGTCCTGCTGTGGCGGCATAGCCTCCTCGCAGGCCCTCCAGCGCGTTTCGCCGATCGGCGGGCGGCCTC
>NZ_LQYX01000119.1:0-222 GCF_001587475.1 Geobacillus sp. B4113_201601 | reverse complement strand
GGGAACGGGTGTTTCCCCTCCGCTATCACCACTAGGCAAGCGATTCCGTTTTTCATCAATCATTATACCAGAAAATTAATTCCTGTCAAGAAGGAACGCATTCCTTCAAAACTAGATAACCGTCGGAAGAAGCCGCGTATCGTCCGGTCTAGCTCCGGCCGCCATCGGCTCGCGACGCTTCGGTCCTGCTGTGGCGGCATAGCCTCCTCGCAGGCCCTCCAG
>NZ_LQYX01000118.1:0-591 GCF_001587475.1 Geobacillus sp. B4113_201601 | reverse complement strand
CTATATAAATTGAAATAAAGGTTTTCTCCCGTTCCACAGCGAATAAAATAAAAGAGAAAATAGGAGAACGGAGAGAAAATACGATGCCCAATCACAAAGACGAGATCGAAAAGTTGTCCACTGCCATGAAAGAAGCGAAAAGTAAACGAGCATATGAACGCTACCAAGCCATTTATCTTCATTTGCAGGGATACAAAAAAGGAGAAATCGCAACGATTATTGGTCGATCCAAGAAAACGATTTATAACTATATCCATGCCTACGCCCAGCGCGGTCTTGATGGCTTGGAGATGAAATACTCACCTGGCTCCCCACGTCGATTGAGTCCTGATGAGGAAAAAGAGCTGGCTTGGATTATTGAACATCAGCTCCCCGTAGATGTGGGATTCGAAGCAAAATATAACTGGACGCTTGCGATCATCGCTGAACTCATTCAACAAAAGTGGGGACCAGCATACACGCCTCGTGGAACAAGCAACATTCTGCATCGGTTAGGGCTAAGCTATACGAAACCCACCTATACACTAGCCAATGCCGATGAAGAGAAACAAAAAGAATTCGTCGAAATCACCTTCCCTGAAGTAAAAAAAA
>NZ_LQYX01000030.1:0-15335 GCF_001587475.1 Geobacillus sp. B4113_201601 | reverse complement strand
GCCGTCAGTTCGGTTGTTGACCAAGGTCGCCGTTTTTTGAAGAAAAATGTCCAAGCATGAGACGTTCGCATTCGTCCCTTACGTTCGGTCACGATTCATGATGGAGGTAAGCTAAGGTGATTCCATCGTTCTTTTTTGGTGTGACTCGTCGTGTGTACATGCCTATATTATAACCAATATCCATCCATTTTAAAAGTTAAAGTAGGAAAGTCGTGTGCCTATGAAATTCAGCGTTTTTTCCTAGGATCTGCATCATGAAATCCTTGATATTGCAGCATTTTGGCCATTTTCGTTTGCCTAAAATGACCTCAAAACTGTCGAACTCGGGTTCGATTCACCCCCCACTAGGAGCATTCGAAAACGGCCAAGCCACAGAAAGCCTGTTCACAGCTTTTCCTACGGCTCGGCCTCGCAGTAATCATTACTAATCTAAGAGATCGATGTTTTGTTTTGACTAAACGATCGTTCAACACTACCGAATCGTTTTAGCTTATTCCACCCTACCTCAACACCTTGAATGGCTGACAGAATGGATTTTATGACAACATATGTCATTATCTGACGGTAAATAAACCGTTGCACTACCAACCAAAGCAGCGGCTTGGGATTTTCTTTTTCTAACGAAAAAGCAAAAAGCGAAGCAAACAAGTCAATGGCTACAAATAGAAGATAAAATCCTAATACTTTGAACGGATGGTTACTAAGCAAACTAATCACCATCAATAAATCAACGAAGGGAGAGACAGACTGCGACAAAAATTGGAATATCCACATATTCGGCAAAGCGATAAATCCTAACGATTTATGCTTTGGATTAAACAGCGCTTTTCGATGCTTCCATAAGCACTGCAACGTACCATACGACCAGCGGTATCGCTGTTTAACTAAACTTTTTACATCTTCTGGAGACTCAGTATAGCCGTATGCTTGATCTTCATAAACAATTCGATATCCTTGACGCAAAAGGGTTAATGTCAAATCTGTATCTTCTGCTAATGTATCTTCACTTACATATCCTACTTGTTTCACTAGCTGTTTTCTCCATGCTCCAATGGCACCCGGCACAACAGTAATACAGTTCAACTCATCAAATGCCCTGCGTTCTAAATTAAAGCCCGTAACATATTCAATATGTTGCCATACAGTAAGTAGTTTGCGCCGATTTCCCACTTTTACGTTTCCAGAAACAGCGGCAACATGAGGATCGGCAAAGTGACGGACCATCAACGAAATCGCATTAGGCGCAAGAATTGTATCCGCATCTAATGAAACGATAATATCTCCACGTGCTTCTAGAAATCCTCGGTTGATCGCAGAAGCTTTTCCACCGTTTTCTTTTTGAATTAAGTGGACATTCGGATACTTACGGCCAATTGCTCCGACAACTTTAGCGGTGTTGTCGCGTGAACCATCATCCACTACAATCACTTCTAAGGACGGGTAGTCGCTGGCCAGTATCGAATGGATTGCATTGCCTATTACTTTTTCTTCGTTATACGCTGCTATGACAACACTGACCAAAGGCTGATCATCTGTTATGGAGTGAGATTGACTCCTTCTTTTTTGTTTAAACGAAAAATACACGAAAAATAACAAACGAAAAATCCCTAATCCAATAGTAACGTAAAAGATAATTGTTACTATCTTTGTAAAATACTCCATTCCAGAAAAAACAGCTCGATCATACGGTAGCCATAATGCATCATAAGAATACACACTCGGCATTACATCGTCGCGTTTTTTTCCTAATAGCCCAGCAATAGTGACAAAGCGATATCCATGCTCTCTGAGCGTTTTTATAATGATTGGCAGTGCTTCCACTGTACGAGTCCGGTCCCCTCCTGCATCATGAAGAAGAATAACGTTTCCTTCTCCACGCAATATCGGAGTGACCACACGCTTCACTATTTCTTTCACAGCTGGCCGGGTCCAATCTTGCGGATCTACTTTTTCCCCAACCATAATATAATTCATCTTTTGTGCACGCAAAATCGGCAGTATTTCACTCGCTAAATAAGGCTCTGCATCCGCTTCATACGGCGGCCGAAACAACACCGTAGAATGGCCGGTCACTTCTTGGATAAGCCGCTGGGTTGCGTTTAGCTCTAGCTTTGTACGCAGCGGAGACGTCTCAGCAATGTTCGGATGTGTGAACGTATGATTACCTATCTCGTGCCCCTCGTTATACATCCTTTTCATTATATCGGGATATTCTCCAGCATTTTCTCCAACGACAAAAAAGTCAGCTTTTACATGAAACTGTTTCAGAATGTCGAGAATTTCCGGCGTGTACTTAGGATTTGGACCGTCATCAAATGTTAAGACTACTTTTTTCTCTTTTGGTTGCCCATATCGCTCAACATCATAGGATAATGGAAATGACTGATATCTTTCATCAGTAAGATTCCCGCTTGGATCCAGATGAAATTCTCTTGAGCCATTTCGCCCCACATGAACGACTCTTAATATTTCCCCTTTTCCGGAATAAGCGACCCGATCCGTGCTAGGAATTGTGCGTAACAGACTGATTTTTTTTACACCGTTCTTTAACAATTCCCACACAGTTGGATCCTCTGCCCCTATTCTCCAAAGCGCAAATCCTCTTGTGCCGTTCTCAGACGCTAGCTTCATTTCATTATAAAAAGTCACGCTATCTAAAAACCAGACGATATGCTTGTCCTTTCCATTTTCATACTCAATATACGGGTTTTCACTCAGTTTATCCCATTTAATTTTTAAATCTCCATCACCGGCGATATCCATAATATCAGAAAAGGTGAGCGACACCGCTGGAGTTTTGCCGCCAATTGTCCAGTCATATCCGTAGTTTCCAAGAGCAATAATTCGCTTTTCCGGAGGAATGGGTAAATGTTCGAGCGTATGTTGAAACCATCCGATAGAAGCGATTGGACCTGGGTCTCCTCCTGTATAATGTTCGTCATACATCATGACAATGAGGCGGTCTACTTCTTTAGACAAAGCGCGGTAATCAAAAGCACGGTCATCGGCCGGCACATCTTGCGTTACAAGCAAACGGTGTTGATGAAACGCAAAAGCAAGCTCCTTCATAAACTTTGTCAATGCTTGTCGATCTTGTACAGGGATGGATTCAAAGTCAATATTTACACCTGCGAAGTGATTGTCCTCAATTTGTTTCTCTAAATTCGCGATAACTTGTTTTTGCTGATCAGTAGGGGCTCGCAACAATCGATCTACGATAGAACTATCTGGCCCTGCACTTTCGGCAGTAAAATTATTAATTAAAGGAACAATTTTGACATGATGATCTTTGGCTAGTTTGACAATATCCGCTCTCTTTTCGCTAGTAATTGTAAGATCTCGATTCAAATGATACCATTCAGGAACTAACACTGTTAACGAACGGATGTGATCTTTTAACGAAGACGTGCTATTTTCATCCCAATTAACGTAAAATCCGTAAACTTCATTAGGTTTACTATGATCTGCGTTTTGTTTCCACTGTTTCCAATGGTGATAATTACGGTTTTTGTCTAGTTTTAATTCTTCTTGTAATTGCCAATCACCAATCTTTTCATCTGACGAAATCATTTTTTTAGTAGTTGTTGGAAAGACATTTTCATATGGAAGATGGATGGGCGAAAAAATGCTGCGAAAGAAAGCGTAGAAAACAATGACAGTAACGATGATGCTCACAAAAAGCACGGCCTTAACGATTACTTTCCTTCTTCCTTTCGCATCATAAAAAATCAATGGAGACACCGCTTCTTGAGGATGCATGTTCTTTCTCACCTAGAGTTTCACTCCCTTTTCCGGCCAAAATACTTTGAATGGTTCTACGTAACCATTCGGGCTGCGATACATCCTCTTGTATAGCATGAATGACTTAAAAATATCTAGTAAGATTGATTCTGATTGCGTTAATCTTTCATGAGAAAATGATAAAAACCATCTTTTCGGTGAAAATGCCACACTGGCGCGAGATTTTCATCCCCGGGTGGAGGGCAGATCGCGCTGTCCATGGACATTTTTTATGAGCCAATCGATATAAATACGTTGACCGGTACATCACTCAATTGCTAGAAGGGCGGGGAAAAACAGCTGAGTTCCTTCATCAATGGGAGAACATGCGAAAAGCAGAATCAATGCACCAAGGTTTTTCTAGTTGAGAAGTGACATTCCAGAGCTGGATCCAAGATTAAATCACCAGCCTCCTAGGAGGTCGGTGATTTAAGGGAGCAAGCCGCTTGTCAAGTCCGTTTCTCCAATAGAAAAGCCTCGTCGCATCAGGATCTCCTTTCAAACGATCCCCCCATTGCTCAACAGAAACAACCGTTTTCACCAGCCTCCTAGGGGGGCGGTGATTTACTCACACAACCGCTTCTCGCAATCGTTTCTCAAATAGAAAAACCGGCTGCATCAGCTTCTATGTTCACGCGTTCCATCATCGATCAAGGCAAACAGCGTTTTTTCACCGCCCCTCTAGATCTTCCGATGCCAGTTTAAAAGTTGCACTATCATTTTCTCCTTGTCACAGACGTGACTGGTATCGATTTGTTTTACAATCTCACCATTTTTCATAAACAATATGTGATCACCTACTTCAGCGGCCACGTCCATCATATGTGTTGAAAACACGATGATCCCTCCCTTCTTCTTTCTCTTCTTCAACATATCGATAAACTGATCGATCCAAAACGGGTCAAGACCGTTTGTCGGCTCATCAAGGAGCAGAAGCGTTGGCTCTCCTAACAACGCTTGTCCCAATAATAAGCGCTGTCTCATTCCTTTTGATAACTGCTTGATCCATTCTTTTTTATGTTTTTCTAGCCCTATGTCATGCAGTATTTCTTCCACCTGTGCTGCTGAAGCGTTCCGCAATGACGCATAAAAAGCCAAAAACTCTTGCACGGTTATCATTGATCGAGCATGAAAATCATCAGGCATATATCCGATTTGTGAAATGTACGCTTCGCGATGTTCGTGTAGTGATACTCCATCAAGCGTTACCGTACCGGTGGTCGGAGAAAGCACACCTGCTAAAATCTGAAGGAGCGTGCTTTTTCCGGCCCCATTTCCTCCACACAACACCAAGCATTCCCCTCGATCCACTTGAAGCGATACGGACAGAAGCGCTAGTTTTTGCTTATATTTTTTCGTCACTTTTCCTACCTTCAGTCCCATTATATCGATCTCCTCCTTGCCAATTGCGTCGCGGCAATAAGCCATATTGCACTACCATAGATCGTGGCATACACCAACAAAATGAAGCCGAATGGCTTCTGCCATTGCCCAAGTAAATGATCATACACTTGTCCAAAAACAGCGCTTCCTCCCATTTGTACGACAAAGGCTACTCGTACTACTTCCGCCGGATTCAAAAGCGTTACACTTTTTAACAAAGGAGCAATGAACGGATAAGGAACGACATTCAACACGGCAATCAACATTGTTGGCCAGATCATAACAAATAAAAACCAAATGCTAACAGAGACGATCAACGCCTGCCATCGAGTCGAAACGAATGAACCGACCGCTAAGCCAATCATAAGAAAAAAGGCAATCAAAGCCGATGAAAAACGATATAACACAATGATCCATTTCATCGGTAACGCCACACCCGTCGATAGGCTAAACATCAAACTCAGGCCAAAACTAAGCGTAAACAAAATCATCTGTCCAAACCATTGCCCCAACCACTTTCCAGCTATATATGCCGCAGGTGACAACGGATACGTTCGCAACAACCGCCATTGTCCGTTTTCGATCTCGCTCGCAATGGTAAATGAACCAGAAATCAACATAAATAGCGGCAACAAATAAAGCATCATATTGGCAGTCGTTGCTGTCATATTCGTATAGCCAGCAAAATCTATAGTATCTCGTGCAATAAAAAACAATAATGACAGTACTACGACCCATAATAAAATGAATCCGTAGGAGGAATGTTGCCGCATGACCAGCCGCCACTCCAACCGCGCGATCGTTTTCATTTTATCTCCTCCCGACAGAAAAAGGACAACTGTCGCTCAGTTGCCCATATGATTGTCATGTTTGTTCATTTCCTTTTTTCCATGCTTCATTTTTTTGTGTTTCATTTTCATCATCATCTCTTTATTTCTCTCCCATGTATGATGCGCTAATTGATCATACGTAAGAAGCGTGCCACCATTGTTTTGGATAAACCGTTTGGCCGCTTTTTCATCTTGAAACGAAATAACATTATAAGCCATTGGCGTGTGAATATTTTTATCGTATACATACGTGGCGCTGTCTGCTTCTAGCCAAGCGCTTGTTTTATAATCTCGAACAAACATCGTATTGATTTTTTCTTTTTTATGTTCATTCACCCATGCATACATACAACCGATATCATCAAACTTAAGCGTTTTTCCGTTTTTTAACACTAATTCTGTCGCAAACGAATTATTTCCTACCTCCATATGACAGGTATCACATTTATCATTTTTTTCATCAATCGCAATTGGTTTCGCTTTTTGACTGCAACCACTCATCATGAACAACATGATCATCAATATAGAAAAAATCCATATTTTTCTCATCCGCGTTTCCTCCCCATAATTAGTAGACTAATGCTTCCAACTATCATTACCAAACTCATCCTATTTACGTTTAATGGATCAGTGGATAAACGATGTGTTTGCTCAATTTTCAACGCGTTCATTCGCGGAGCATGATCAATCATCACTTCGTCATCAGGACTACGCAATAGTTTTTGTAAAACAAGCATGCCTGGTGCCTGAAAAAACAGCTGATACTCAGGCACATTTGCCGTCAGTGCCAAAAAAAAGGGATCAGCCCGATACGGAATGGCGCTAAATCCGCGGCCTGTTTGATCGAGTTTCAACGAAGTATCCCAATAATTATGGATGATGGTATTGTTGAAGCATCGAATGGCCTGTGCATCATAAACATTACCAACAAATGAATTGTCCGCTATATAATTTTTTTTCGAGATATTCCATTGCATCCCAATCGCATTGCGGAGGAAATAGTTTCCTGTAAGTTGGACATTGTAAGCATTCTCAGCATAAACGCCAACACGATTCGCAGCAATGACATTTTTCGTAACACTTGTTTTCATCGCATTATATAAAAGAAGACCCTGGGAATGGACATGACGATTGTTTTGACGAAATGAATTGTGCTCAATCACCGTCCGCTTCGTTCCCATTATCATGGCACCTGCGAGGTTATGCTCAGATAAATTTCTCTTAATCATAAGATCGTCCGAAAACATGACATGAATACCGTACCGAGAATTATGAATACAATTGGCGTTCACTTCATTTTTATTGCTGTTCTCTATGTAGATCCCATCTTTTACTTGCTTAATTGTATTGTATTTTATGATGTTTTGGGATGAGTCCCATAAGTCAATGCCGTTCTCTTGTCTTGTCCCTCGAATGAGACAATGAGCAATAGATGTTCTGCTTGCTTGATTCAGTTGTATACCTCGTTTGGCTGCAACTATTTGTACATATTCAATGATGTGGTCATGACCCGTTACAACTAGTGCAGCGCTTTCAGCTCTCCTACACTGTTGAATCATTATATTTCGCAACACAACATGGTGACCAGTAATAACTACAGCCGGTAAACGGCACGACCGGATCGTCACCCTCCCTACTCCCTCTAACGTAAGCGGTTTCGATAGTATCAATGATTCATCATAGACCCCGCTAGCCATTTTCACAATCCCGTAGTCAGGTGTTTGATCAATGATAGTTTGGATCTCTTTAGCATGTACAGATAACGGCAAAACAAACACAAAAAAACAGATCCACCCTAGCGTTCTCATCTTCCTCCCCCCCTTCTTGAACTTACAATACCAAACCATTTTGTGAAAATAATGAAGTTGATTTGTCAATTTGTTGACAACGAGCAAAAATCGATACTCATGACATTAGTTTGGTTCTTCAATGATACGCACTGTGCAAAATGATAAATTAATCGTTGATCTTGTCCTGTTTTTCTTGTCTGATTATTTATGTCCGACATGCCACTCCGGGATGTAGCTCAGCTTGGTAGAGCACACGCATGGGATGCATGAGGTCGCATGTTCAAATCCTGTCATCCTGATCGAAGGAAACCAGCTGAAAAACGTCCGGCTCGTGTTTTTCCACATGGCGTTTTCCTATGAGGTCGGTGATGAAAATGACTGCTGAAACCGTCATGACTCCAGTTCCTCATCCCTATAACTTAGGTGACAAAGGCTTCATCAGTAGTGAACGGCAAAAGAGTACCAAATCGCTTTTTGGACGCCATCTCACAAAAATCAGAACCACCGCCCATCGGAATCATGGGAGAAAAATGGCTCAAACAAAAACGGAAAGTGATGAAAACGGTGTTCTCCGTCCTTATTGGACCAGTATCGTATGGCAGACATTCGTGCGAATTCGATTTCAGGGTTTGAAGTGGCACTCGATGGCATCTTGTTGGTGTATTCACTTGTAACACTCGGGCTAGTTGAGCGCTAGCGCTCAACTATATAAGTTGAAATTTTATTTTACATCCCGCTGATTACTCTCATATCGGCTTGTACTTAGATGAAACCCTCAACGAAAAATCGGAAATTCTTTATTGCAACTTATATAGCACCACGGGTAGCGGTAAAGAATGATCACCATGTATGGACAAGACACGCATTTCCTGCTCTCAATAAGAGGTCGATGTGAAACAAGAAAAGCAAAGTTTTACAATGAAGATATAAGAGGGCATGTTCGAGAGATTGGGAACTCAAGAGGAATGCCATCTTTCAATGTTTTACACTAGCCTCTTGACGATCAATACGAAAATTGTAGGATTTTACTCTGTCCTAAAAACCAACGGCTTCATTTAAGATTATTCCATATAAAACGTGCACATTCTGCAGAAGGGAAGAATTGGCTCTGCAAGAATGTGCAAAAACGTTTTTTATTGATGTGAACGATCTGCTTCGCCGAACGGTAAGCCACACACCAAAATCCTTTACGCTTTCCTTCGCTCCGCAGCCGTTCGTTCGAACATTAGATGACCACACATCCATCTTCTATCAACAACCAGCCTTCAACTCATTGGGCGTTGCCCTGCACTTAAGGTGTGCGACTTCTGTCGGAAATTACGTCAAAAAAGTATTTCCGGCGGCGTAGCAATTCGCCATACACCGTTTACTTTCTTTAGCTTTACTATTTTCCTTTCTGGTTTTGATTGGTTATCAGAATATGGGACCGATAATTGATATTCCTTAGATGTCGAAGAGCTTTTAATCAATTTGGCTGTTGTTTTCTTAAATTCCAAACTGTTTCCTGTATCCGCGTTGATTTGCGCCATTCTTCCTTTGTATTCAATAAAGCGCTTTCTTATATATGATTCACTAGCTTCTTTGGTGAATGTCATCATCAAGTATTCAAGCAGCTTTTTTCTTGTGCCGATATCAACAGAAAGATACCTATATTGTATTTTTTTTATATAAAAGGTTTTTGTTTCCCCTTTACCGCCTCCATCAGCATAAAAATAACGTTTTTCTGCTTCTACTATTAACGAAATGAGATTCTTTTCGTTAAGTGCCGTGATTCGTGTAGGATCTGCCTCTTTTTGTTTTACAACAGCGGCTAAAACAGGCACCGACATAACAGGGTGAATTGAAAGTAAACCACAAGAAACAGCTAAACAACCTGCTAATATTTTCTTCTTCATACTTCTATACTCCTTTCACTTGGACTATTCAATTTGATTAATTATATCACATCTCGTCGCATCCTAAAAGATAGAAAAAACGAGGGAGTCAGTCAAGACTTTGCGGATCCGGCGTTCCCATCTCATTTTTCAATGAGAAAAACCTTGTTGCATCGGTCCTGTTTTTCACTCATTCTCC
The DNA here is from genome assembly GCF_001587475.1 of Geobacillus sp. B4113_201601. Lineage (NCBI taxonomy): Bacteria > Bacillati > Bacillota > Bacilli > Caryophanales > Anoxybacillaceae > Geobacillus > Geobacillus sp. B4113_201601. The sequence continues at coordinate 5,479 of NZ_LQYX01000030.1, read as the reverse complement.
CATTAATGAAGGGAATCAGCGGTGGTTCACCAGCCCTTTAGGGGCGTTTCGTTCCGACCTACGAATCGGCCGTGGTCTCCGTTCGTTCGCCGTGCCGAAGTTCGCGTTAGGTTCCTTTCCAGCTTCATTCATCAACACTGACGGATTTCGTGTTCCTTTCCGTCGTCAACGGGACAAAGAAAAGGGCGTCCCAAAAGAACTGGACCCCCTCATGTCACCCTTATAGGTTGTGCCTTTCTGGAGGGGAGATCGCCTTTTGGGCCAGCCCCTTTTTCGGTTTGTCCTTATTCTTTGATCGAGCCGGATGTCAGCCCGGATACAATCCGCCGCTGGAACAGCAACACCATTATGACAAGCGGAACAGTGACCACCACGGTCGCCGCGGAAATTTCGCCCCACGGGATCGTATACTGGCCTTGGAACATGGCGATGCCGACCGGAACGGTTTTGTATTTTTCCGCCGTATTGATCGTCAAGGCAAATAAAAATTCGTTCCACGCGGCAATGAAGACGAGAATGGACGTCGTAAACACCCCGGGCACCGCAAGCGGCAAAATAACTTTAAAATACGTCTGCATCGGCGTCGCCCCATCCATTTTCGCCGCTTCTTCCAAATCAAACGGAATTTTGCGAAAAAAGGTGACGAGCAGCCAAATCGACAACGGCAACGCAAACGTCGTATACGGAATGATCAATCCTAAGTAGCTGTTCGTCAACCCGAACGTTTTCACAAACATGTAAATCGGCGAAATAGTGGCAATTTGCGGAAACATCGATACCGCTAACACAAGGCCAAGAATGACGGTTTTGCCCTTGAATTGTAACCGCGCGATGGCGTAAGCGGCAAATGCGGCCACAAACACGGTGTACACGGTCGTGATCGTCGCCACCACCGTACTGTTCCATAAGTAGCGCAAAAACGGGTAATTGACAAAAACCGATACATACGACTTCAACGTCGGATGGCTCGTAAACCAATTAAACGCTTTGTCGCCAAACAGTTCACTGAGCGGCTTAATCGAACTAAGCAGCACCCATAAAAATGGAAACATGACAAAAAAGACGAATACGAGTAGGAAGAGATAAAAGAGAGGCCCTGCTTTTTTCTGCATCATCTCACCCCGCTTATCGTTTCGCGCCGGCGCCGTCGGACAATAAGTCTTTTCCAAGCCAGCGGATGTATATCATGGAAATGATGGCGACACAAAGAAAGACAATCACAGCCAGCGCCGATCCCGCGCCGAAATTCGTCTGCGAAAACATCACTTTATACGCCAAAATCGAAATCGTCTCCGTCGAGTTCGCCGGCCCTCCGCCGGTTAAGACGTAAATCAGATCGAACACGCGGAACGCATCGAGCGTGCGGAACAGCAGCGCGACCAAAATGCTTGATTTCAACAATGGCAGCGTGATTTTCGTGAATTGCTGCCACTTGGTCGCTCCGTCGATCGCGGCGGCTTCATACAGCGAGTCTGGAATCGTTTGCAGCCCGGCGAGCAACAAGAGCGCCATATAAGGGGTTGTCTTCCATACATCGGCAAAAATGACCGAGAACATCGCCCCTGCTTCCGTCGTCAACAAATCCCCCATTCGGTCGACAAGGCCAATCGTTTCGAAATAGTTGGCGACAATGCCGTTTTGTCCATCGTATAAAAATTTCCACATGAGCGCAGATACAGCGGTAGGAATCGCCCACGGAATCAAAATCGTCGCCCGCACCAACCCGCGGCCAAAAAAGGCCTTATTAATGAGCAGCGCGATTCCAAGCCCGAACACGAGCTCAATGGCGACCGACACCACCGTAAAGAACGTCGTATTCCATAACGCTTTCCATAAGCGCATATCGCTGAAGCTGTCCTTATAATGCTTGAGGCCAACAAAGTTCGGCTCGATCACAACCCCTTTGAGCCCTTCGGCCAAGCCGACGACTTTATCCGCTTGCTGCAGTTCGCCCGCTTTTTTCATCTCCTTGAGCGTCTGGACGACATCATGAACCGTGTCGGTCAGCCGCTCGGCCGTCTGTTTGTCCAACTCGGCGATCTTTAGCTCATTGCTTGGCGTTTCGAAGTTATCGAGCGCTTCGTTCACTTTGTCGTACTGTTTCGCTACTTGATCATCGGAACGGATCGCCGCATCCAGTTTCGTAAGTTTTCGTTCGATTTGCGCCAATGTTTGCTTCGTTTGTTCATCCGCAGCCGCCATTTCCTGCTTGAGGGCGCTTTTGAGGAACGGATAGGTTTGTAGATATCGTTCCAGGTCGAGGCTGTAACTCCAGTGAATCGACGATTTGGTCGGATCGTTGAGCCGATAGTCGAACAAACTGTAATAAAAGGACTGAATGACCGGCCAAATGGCGATCGCCAAAATGAGCAGCATGGCCGGCGCGACAAGCGAATAGCCTAGCAAACGCTCCATTCGCTTTTCATTCCTCATCGCGGTTCTCTCCCTTCTACTTCGAAAAGAATATTAGCCTTCAGCACCGGGCAGATGACGGCCTGAAGGCTAATGAGCCGAAAGCGGGCAACCAACTTAGTGTTCTTTGTTTGTCACAAAGCGCAAGGCCGGCGTTGGCCAGCGGAGAAGCGGGCCGCGCCGACCGTCCATTCGCCCTACTTGTTCAACGCTGCTTTCATTTCTTTTTCCATATTGGCCACGGCTTGTTCGACCGTCAGCTCGCCGGCCAGCGCTTTCGATACGTTAATTTGGATGATTTCCGAAATTTCCGGATAGTTCGGGACGACCGGGCGCGGCACAGCAGCGTTCAACGCATTGACAAATCCTTCTTCCGCAAAGAACGGATTGGCTTTTAAGACATCCGCGTCTTTAAACAGCTCCGGAAGCGTCGGCGCTAAACCACCGTAAATCGCGGAAATTTTTTGCCCCTCCGGCCCCGTCATAAATTTGACAAATTCCCATGCTTCTTTCGGATGTTTCGAATATTTGTTAATCGCGGTCATCCAGCCGCCCAGCGCGGCAGCCGAACCTTTGTCCCCGGCCGGGAGCGGAGCCACGCCGACTTTGCCGACGATTTTCGATTGTTCTGGATCGTTTGCCAAGGCGTATTGATAAGGCCAGTTGCGGATAAACGGCGATTGTCCTTCAATGAACGCGGTATGCGATTCCGGTTCAGTGAAGGTGGTGATATTGCTCGGCACAACATCGGACTTGACGATTTCCACCATTTTCTTCAGCCCTTTGATCGCCTCGGGGCTGTTGATCACGACATTCCCGTTTTTATCGACGATTTGTCCGCCGTAAGAGGCGATAAATTCGACGGCGTTGCACACCAATCCTTCATATTGTTTGGCCTGCATCAAATAGCCGAATTTCGTGCCGCCCTTTCCTTTCAGCGCTTTCGCTTCTTTTAAGAGCTCATCCCATGTTTTCGGCACTTTGTCTTTCGGCACCAAGTCGGTGCGATAGAACAGCATGCCGGCATCAATGAACTTCGGCATCGCCCATTGCTTGCCATTGAAGTTGCCGGCCGCGAGCGCCCCTTGGTTGTATTTGCTCAAGTCAATGCCGTCTTTCTCAATAAAGCGGTCGAGCGGCAGCGTATAACCCGCTTGAGCAAACTCAGCCGGCCAAATGACATCGAGATCCATAACATCGATTTCCGATGACTGCGCGTTTAGCATCGTCACATACGCATCATGCTGCTTCCCGGTGTCAGCCGGCATTTCGCGAAATTCCACATCGATGTTCGGATGCGTTTTCTCGAACGCTTCGATGATTTTTTCGGTGGCTTTCGTGGAGTCTTGGCCGCGGGCATAGACAATTTTCACGACTTTTTCGGATTGCCCTGTTTTCCCTTCTTCTTTTTTGCTGTCTTGGCCCGTCTGGCTAGCGCTTTGCCCGCCGGAGCACGCCGCAAGCCCCATCGTAAGCGCTAACAAAAGCGCGGATGATTTCAAAACTTTTTTCATCTTTGTTTCTCCCCCTTTGCCTTTGTTTGAGTTGTCCAATCGTCAATTCACTTCTCGCATCAATGCGGCTTCGAACTGACGAACCACCTCCTTGATGAAACATCTACCGCTTTCCGCCTAGGCAACCATGGCTTCTTGTCTATACAACGATGCTTTGTAATCGATTACATCAAAGTGTCACATTCCCCTCGTTTTGCCGCCCCTTGCCGCCCCTTGCCGCCGCTGCCGCAGCTAGGGGCAAGGAACGCTTGGCGCGCCCAGCTTTTCCGCCAACGCCACCTGTCTAGGTCGCGCGCGCCTTCCGACTTTTTCGGATAAATTTTCTATGTAATCGATTACAAAATTATCTTACCTTGTTGCAAAATCGCTCGTCAAGTCCCTAAATTCTTTTTTTATCTTGCCAACAAAGAAAAAGGGGCTGAAACCCCATTATATGGTAAAATGAATGAAAAGCAGGACCCCTACAACAAGGTTTTTCTAATTGGGAAATGACATGGTAAAGCCGTATCCATGATGAAACCACCAGCCTCCTAGAAGGTCGGTGAAAAACCGCTGTCACACACGAATCGGCGGCATTTTCATTCAGAAAAGAAAGCTTACTCTGCAAGGTTTCTCTAATTGAGAAAAGAATGAAATCAGCAGTATTTTGCCTTAAATCACCAACCTTCTAGATACATGCCCGAAGCATGCCAAAATATGCCTCTCATCCCTTTGATCTATCAAGGGATGAGAGGCATTTTGTTTGTCTAGCCACTCTTGAACTCGGGGTCAAGCTTGTTGTTTGGTTTTACCTTCTGCTAGCTTTTTCTGATAATACTCGTAAAACAAAAGATTTCGAGGAGTTTTACTGCTTTTACAAATATGTATTTGTTGAACAGCCAAGTTATAAAAGATAGTGTATAATTTCCTGTTTCCTTGTTTGCTTTTCTGAATAGTTTCCTTGCTGCGCGAACCCATTCTGACAGGGGCTATACCTGCATATCTTGCGAGTTTGTCGGAATTAGTGAAACGATGAATATGTTGTACTACAAAGGGAGTTATTCGGCACTACACACCCTATAAAAAGGAGCTGACCCAAAAGGTTGTCTGCCTTCACCTTCAAGATAGGCACAACATATAGTGTGGTAGAAGCAGTCAGTACGTATATATAGCAACGAAAGAGGGTATCCCAATCCTTTTGGGACACCCCATTTAAATTTATGCATTGTGTAACACATTTTTTGCAGCTTCGCTATTTGGCATTATTTTCAATATTTCTTGAGCAATTGCTTTCGCTTCTTCTTTACTAATTAACTTTTCTGGAATGTCATGGAATAACAACAAATGTTCTTTCAAGCTAACATCTTCAGGGCTTAATTCAACTGCTCTTTTAGCATGGTATAATGCACTTGCGTAAGCGTCTGGTAAATGACAAAATGCAGTACTTAATAACTCTGAAGCTAAGTAATGATAATATGCAGTCTCATTATTATTTATCAAATAACTGTAGATGAGCAAATTTGCTAACATAAATTGACAACTAAACAAAAAAGGAGACATGAACCCGATTCCTT
>NZ_LQYX01000117.1:6317-6477 GCF_001587475.1 Geobacillus sp. B4113_201601 | reverse complement strand
GATAACACGCTTCGTAAACCCTCTAAAAAACAATGCCATTCCTCTTGGAGAGATAAGGACGTCTTCAAAAAAACCACCCTTTCTAAGACATGATGAAGTCTTCAAAAGGATGGTCAAATGAGGCATAGATTTATTCCTGTTTTCTTAACTTGATGGCTAT
>NZ_LQYX01000117.1:6064-6307 GCF_001587475.1 Geobacillus sp. B4113_201601 | reverse complement strand
CCGCACTCAGAGAGGTGTTTTGCTTAAGAGCTAGAGCACTGCAGAGCTGCACCAATGATTTTTGACCGCCTTCTTCCTGGAGAAATGTGCAAAGTGCCACGAAGTCATGGGCGCGCAACTTCCCCTTTCGTTGAATAAATCGATGATCTCGGGCCATCTGTTCCAGCTCTTCGCACGATAACACGCTTCGTAATCCCTCTAAAAAACAATGCCATTCCTCTTGGAGAGATAAGGACGTCTTCA
>NZ_LQYX01000117.1:0-6054 GCF_001587475.1 Geobacillus sp. B4113_201601 | reverse complement strand
CGGTCACAGCCTCCAAAGATATAGAGTGAAGCCTTGGAGCTACTCGCTCCAAGGCTTCACTTGATGGCTATGGAGGTGCCCCCTTCCTTTGTAGTAAGGAAGAAACGTCTCCATCGGGATGCGTTCAACCATCTCATGAACCACGTGGGCCATGTTATCCCGCGGAATGAGATCGGCGATGTTGCTTGGCAAAGAGAGGCTGTCCATGGTATACTCTTTAAAGGAAACATGATCATGTTTCATAAAAGAATCGCCCTTCTTTCGGTGGTAGTGGTTTTGGTGACTCTATTCTACCAGAAAAAAGGGCGATTCTTCTATATTTGAGGCAAAAAAGTGGGGGCTGATCCCAAAACGCATTCCCGTTTTGGGTCAGCCCCAAAAACCGCTGGCACACACCAATCAGCGGCATGTTCATTCAGAAAAGAAAGCTGATTCTGCAAAGTTTCTCTACTTGAGAAATGTGTGGAACTCAGCGGTATTTTGCACTAAATCACCGGTCTCCTAGAAGGCTGGTGAAAAACGGCTGAGTCCCTTCATCAATGGGAGAACATGTGAAAAGCAGAGTCGATACACCAAGGTTTTTCTAGTTGAGAAGTGACATTGCAAAGCCGTATCTAGGATTAAATCACCAGTCTTCTAGAAGTCCGGTGAAAAACCGCTAATTCCCTTCATCGATGGGGGAGCGCGTGAAAAGCAGGACCAATGCAACAAGGTTTTTCTATATAAGTTGAATTAAAGATTTACAACTGAACACACAAACGATCGACCGTTTGTTCTGGTTTCTGGTTGATTCTCTGAATAAAGGCTTGGACATTCTTTCTAGTTTCTTGCACAGTCGAATAGAACACGTTGTAAATCACGTCTGATTTCAGCCATTTCCATAACCCTTCAATCAAATTCAATTGCGGACTGTATGGTGGCAAAAAGACGAGCTCTAACCGATCTTCGTGTTCTTTTAAAAAAGGCTGAATGAGTTTGGCATGGTGAATTCGAGCGTGATCTAAAATCATTACCATTTTGCCTGTCGGATAGCGTTCTAACACAAGTTGAAGAAACCGAAGAAATGTTTCTGCGTCATAGCGTTCTTCTTCGATGCAAAATACATCCCCTGTTTCGTAGTTCAACGTGCCAATCAGCTTCAGCCCTTGATGTTTTCCAAACGTCGGAATGATTCGTTGTTTTCCTTTGACAAACCATGTTTTTTGAATCGCTTGGTCATCACGAATCATCGATTCATCTTGAAAGAGGACATGGGCGATGTTCCCATCTAACAGTTTTTTTTTACTTCAGGGAAGGTGATTTCGACGAATTCTTTTTGTTTCTCTTCATCGGCATTGGCTAGTGTATAGGTGGGTTTCGTATAGCTTAGCCCTAACCGATGCAGAATGTTGCTTGTTCCACGAGGCGTGTATGCTGGTCCCCACTTTTGTTGAATGAGTTCAGCGATGATCGCAAGCGTCCAGTTATATTTTGCTTCGAATCCCACATCTACGGGGAGCTGATGTTCAATAATCCAAGCCAGCTCTTTTTCCTCATCAGGACTCAATCGACGTGGGGAGCCAGGTGAGTATTTCATCTCCAAGCCATCAAGACCGCGCTGGGCGTAGGCATGGATATAGTTATAAATCGTTTTCTTGGATCGACCAATAATCGTTGCGATTTCTCCTTTTTTGTATCCCTGCAAATGAAGATAAATGGCTTGGTAGCGTTCATATGCTCGTTTACTTTTCGCTTCTTTCATGGCAGTGGACAACTTTTCGATCTCGTCTTTGTGATTGGGCATCGTATTTTCTCTCCGTTCTCCTATTTTCTCTTTTATTTTATTCGCTGTGGAACGGGAGAAAACCTTTATTTCAATTTATATAGTTAAGAAATGAGATGGCAAAGCCGTATCCACGAATAAATCACCGGACTCCTAGAAACGGGGAGGGAAATTTGTCACTCCCGACTTTTGATAATGAACCAAAAATATACTTGAATTAAATAAATTTATATATTATAATCTAATCAAAATATTATAACTTTTTTAAATACACAAAAACTCAAGGGGTAAAGAAGGATATAAATAAGCGCTAAGCGCTTATTTATATACATACAATCTAAAGGAGGGGAGAATAATGGCAAAAGCAAAAAAAGAATACAAACGTCCAACTGTTAAATCAGCAAAAGGACCATCTTTACAGTGCAACTAATTTAATAGGGGGAGGTCAACTTAGTTGTCCTCCCCTTAATTTGCAATAGTAAAGGAGGATATTATGAGCCAAAACTTAGAAAGTTTAATACCATATATAGAAAAGATAAAAAAAATGAAGTTTAGGGAAGATCTAGGACTGTTGTTTGAAAGTAATACTGGTATCATTCACAGAGTAGATAGAGACATAGGTGTGTTAATATTATCCTTAATTAGTCAAAATCATGATATTAACTATATCAAAAATTACATTTTACAAGAGTATGATGTTCAAGAAGAGGAGTTAATAGAGGATATATTTGTATTTATATCAAATATTGGTGAATATAAAGAAAAAGTATGGGAATGGGACATTGAAAAAAAACATAATAAATTACTAGAATTCCCTCTTCGTATTGAAATTGAGGTAACTTCGTTATGCAATTGGAATTGCGGATTCTGCTACAATGTATGGAAAATTGATCCTGATCTTAGTGATGAGGATATTCAAAAGAAAATAAAAATGTTACCACAAAAGCATCTTCCAAAAGAAACAGTCTTTAAGATTCTAGATGAATGTAATGAAAACGGTTGTTTCATAGTGCGATATAGTGGAGGAGAAACTTTATTGCATCCTGATATAGAGGAAATTCTTGAATATGGGGGGAGTTTAGGGCTTTATCAAGTAGTGTTTACAAATGGCCATTTTATAACACCTGAACGTGCAGAACGTTTTAAAAAATACAATGTGGGCACTGTTTTAATTTCTTTACATGGCGATAAGATATTACATAATTTGTTGACTGGACATAAGATGGCTTATCAGAAAGCAGTCAGTGCGATTGAAACTCTTGTAAAGACAGGAATTGAAGTTGTTGTAGAGCTGACTTTAGTAAAAGAGAATTTTAACAGTGCAATTGATGTAATGAAAGATGCGTATGATAGAGGAGCTAGGTATTTTAGTGTTATGAGGTATGTACCAACCGGGAAAAATGATGATAAATATGGCGTGCCCATTGAAAATATGCTACCACTAATGAAACAGATTGATGAATTACAAAAACAATATGATGATTTAGTAGTTGCTTGGCCATGTGGTCAAAAAATGTGCACTTCAATAGAGGATTCTCCTCTAAGTGCTGATGATCCGACCTTACCTTTAAGAAAACGACAATTATCAGGGCACTGTGAAGCTGGTTTGGTTTGGGGAAGTATATCTTTTAATGGTAAGTTAAGGCATTGTCCTCATAGCAATGTATATTTTGGTGATGTAACGACAGACGGAATAAAAAACATATGGAATAAAATGACAAATAAAGTTTCCGAGGTACTTACACCGCGTAATACATGTATGGGGTGTAGTGAGTTATATAGTTGTAGAGGTGGATGTCATTTACCTTACTTTTTTGAACCTTCTTCACCTGCAAAGCAGCAATGTTCAGTTTAATGATTTAGGGAGGTTGAATTTTATGTTGACGTTAATTATAGGGGATAAACAATTTTCCTCTTGGTCTATGAGAGCATCTATTATTCTAAGAGAGAGAAAAATACCTTATAGGGAAGTTATTGCTGAACTCGATTGGCCTATTAAATTTACTGAAAATGGAATAATTCCAATCAAAGATAAGGACCATTATGACTTGCCTAAAGAACCTGCATCTGGTTGTGGATGTCAAATAACTCAACTATTGCACATTGATGATACACAGTTAATAAAGAATAGTATTGTAGAGCATTTACCAAGAGTACCTATTTTGATAGATTCCGAAACAGGTGCTGTAATTTGTGATGTTTTAGCTATATCTGAGTATTTGGAAGAAAATTTCAAAGATTATCCTAGCCTTTTGAGTGATGATATCGTAAAGAGAAGTGATATTCGAGTTTTTAGTAGCCATATTCATGCTGATTTATTACCATTAATGAGTGGAATGTCTTATGCTAACTCATTTAGAAAAAATAATCAAAAAGAAATACCTAATGACGCTTTAGAACAGTTAAAAGAGACTTTAAAATTATTAGAAAATACTTTATTCCGAAAAAAAGCAAAAGGTTGGACAGGGGAATTTTTATTTGGAGACTTCTCTTTAGCTGATGCAATGTTTGCGCCAATTGCTCAACAAATTCGAGGATGGAATATAAAGGTTACAAGTAACGAAGTCAACAACTATTTAGATTCATTGCTTAATAGGGAATCTATAAAATTATATTTAGAAGAAGCGAAACAACCATATAAAATACTGGAAGAGGCAAAAGAAAATTCTCCTACTTGGATCGCAAGACACTATAGAATTTGGGAAGAAATAAGAATGATCCATAATTGTGAAAACGATGTATATCATATTTTAGAAGATGATGTGGGGCTATTATTCTTTAATTTAGCATTTAAAGGATATTCTAAAGAAGAGATAGCAAAAACTGTTTTAAATGAGTATGATGTGGATGAAAAAATGATATTGAAAGATATAGAAGATTTCTTCAATAAGATACATCCGGACAGAGTTGTAGAAAATAGCTTAATTGATGTTTTTTAACGAGGTTTTTAACAATGAAAAATTTATCAAAAAATTTTCAAATAGGAATCGCAGAAATATTAAGACTTCTATCTACAGAAATATTAATGATTTTAATCCCTATTTTAGGTATCAATATATTAAATTTAAATAACTCATCTATTGGTTTTGCTATTTCTTTATCATCAATTGGATTTTTGATATTTGGTTATATAGCAGGTTTAATAGCCGATTCGTGGAATAGAAAATATATGATGGTAACTTTTCTATTTATTAAATCTCTTCTATTTGGTATGTTTGCATATTTAGCATTATCTTCAAATTTAACTGAGTTAAATTATTTTTTAATAATTTTTTTAGTAGGGTTAGTCATAGTAATTATAGAAACTACTTTAACAGCATGGATTCCCGATATTTATAGTAAGGAGGAATTGGCAGGAATTAACAGCTTACTCCAATTTTCTAGATCGAGTGCGAATTTATTAGGTCCAGCATTAGGTGGAGTAATTATAGGGATTTTTGGAGAAGAGTTGACAATGTTATTTATTTCATGCGCATTATTAATAAGCTCGATTCTAATGTTAGGTATTAAAAATCCAAATAAGGTAACAATAGAACGCACAAGAAAATTAAACATAATAAAGAATATAAAATATATCTTAAAAAACAATATCTTAAAGACCATAGTTCTTACTACCAGTACTATTAATTTTTCAATGTCAATGTCCGGAGCAATTGCTATCATTTTTTTAATTAAGGATTTGAAGCTTAGTGAATCTTTAACTGGTATAATTTTGTCCTTAGGAGGAATCGGAGCGTTATTAGGGTCTTTTATTACCCCAAGATTGATAAAAAAATTTGATGTGCTGTCAGTTATGATTTTTGGTCCTATCATACCGAGTTTTGGTCTGCTTTTTATGGGATTTTCTTATGGAAAAGCAGGAATATTTGTTTTTATAACAGGTATAATTTTCTGTTATGCTGCGAGGAGTATAGGTAGTATTGCGAGAATGACAGTTCAACAAATTATACTCCCTTCTCATATAAGGGGAGAAATAAGTGGTGCAATGATGATGATAACATGGGGAATGATACCCCTTGGTTCAATGGTTGGAGGCTTAGTGAGTGATATATTAGGGTTGAGAGCTGTCTTGATTTTAGCAGGGATACTCTTAATATTTTCAAATTTTTGGATGATAAATTCCGATATAAGAAAGTACAGAAACAAATTATCGGATGAACAAGTAGTTTTGTAAAAGACTGTAGATGAGCAAATTCGCTAACATAAATTGACAACTAAACAAAAAAGGAGACATGAACCCAACTCCTTGAGTAAAATAGATGTGCTCAAACCCATTCACACAAGGAGGTTCA